>JAGUXU010000099.1 GCA_020061685.1 Candidatus Omnitrophota bacterium | reverse complement strand
TCTTCGTTATAGTTGAATAAATGTTATTTTTGTGATAGTATTTAACCTGCGTTCGGTATCTCTTCCGTTATATCTTAACCATTTTACCAAAAGGCGTATATGAAAACTTGTTTGGCACTCTTATTTTTTCTTCTGATCCCTTGTTCTTTTATAAATTTTAGCTATGCGGAACTCACGCTTGAAGAGCCCGTCGTGATAGATACCGCCCAGTATACAATGTATATCCCTGCCGGCATCAGCGACGTCAAGATGTATCCTTTGCTCATACTGCTCTCGCCGAAAGGCGATGCCCAGGCGATGATCGAGACATGGATAGGGGTATCCGAGAAGTACAAATGGATGATATTCGCCTCCAAAGAATTCAGGACGGGGGTAGATATGGGCCCGGTCCTGGAACGGCTTATGGCCGAAGTCGCCAAATTGTCTACGCGGTTTCCGATAGACCAGACAAGGGTAATGGCGTCGGGCCTTGCCGGCGGCGGGATGGGGGCGCATGCCCTCTCTTTTTTATACCCGAAGGTGATACGGGCGGCGGTCATTAATTCCGGGATGATAAACGACTACTTCATCAGACAGAAAGATATGTATCCGCGCAATAAGCTTGCGGTTTTTCTTGCGGATCCGTCCGGCCCGCGTTATACGGAGATGGGCCGCGACCGTAAATTTTTGGAAGGGTTAGGCTGGAAGACAAAATGGATAGAATTCAAAGGCGGCAATACCTATGTTCCGGCCTCCGCCTGCATAGAAGCGGCTGCCTGGCTTAATAATCAACTTAGATAATATTTAAGGAGGAAGTATATGTTTGACCTGATCTTTAAGGGCGGGCCCGTGATGGCCCCCATCATACTCGGCTCTATCTTCGGCCTGGCGATAATAGTCGAAAAATTCTGGGAATTAAAGAACCTCAAGATGGATTCGTTTAAGTTCATACAGGAGGTCTTCCATTGCCTGAAGGCCAACAGGATACAAATGGCCCTGGACCTTTGCGAGGAGAACATACGTTATCCCGTCGCGGCGGTCTTTAAGGTCGGCATAGAGAGGCGCTACCTGGCGCCGCAGCGGCTGGAGAAGATATTGGAGCAGGTGGGCAATAATCAGATTCAGAGACTGGAGAGGTATCTGAGCGCCCTGGCTTCCATAATCGGGATAGAGCCATTACTTGGTTTCTTGGGGACGATAACCGGATTAATACGGGCCTTTATGACGTGGGAAAAGGCCGGCGCGAACATCACCGTCAACGGTCTGGCAGGCGGCATCTACCAGGCGATGATCACGACCGCCGCGGGCCTCCTGGTCGCCATACCCTTTTACCTTTGTTATAATTATTTTGTAAGCCGGATCAAATATATGGCGAATGAACTCACTAATCATTCCATCCAATTGGTGGAACTTATTACCGAGATAAAAGAGGGCAGCGGCACATGAAGATCTCCGGACGACGCGACTATCTGATAAATCTGGAATCCGTCGCGATGACCGATATCATCCTTAATATGTTCATCTTCTTTTTTATATCCTTTAGCCTGCTTTACACGTTCAGCCCGGAACGCATACAGAAGCTGGACGTCAAACTCCCCGAGGCGGCGAATACCGCACCTCTTGAGGACAAAGGCCAGGTCAATATCGTCCTGACCGGAGACGATGCGATATATCTGGATAAGGAACGCGTAAGCATGTCGGGCTTAAAAGACGCTCTTTCCGCTAGGCGTAAGGATAATCCGAAATTGACCGTCATACTGCGCGCCGATAAGTCGGTCCGTTTTAAGCAGATCGTCACCGTCATAGACATGCTTACCGAGCTTAAGGTATCCCGCCTCAGCATCGCCGCGGTCAACGGCCAGAAATAAATGAACTTAATCACGATTATTCTGATAGCGGTCGGGTTGGCGATGGACGCATTCGCGGTTTCGGTCGCGAGCGGCATAGCCATAAAACGGCAAAGGCTCAGAAACGCCTTTAAGTTCGGGATATTTTTCGGCTCGTTCCAGGTCATCATGCCGGTCGTCGGCTGGCTGGCCGGCTTAAGGCTCAAAGATTTTGTCATGAACATCGATCGCTGGATAGCCTTTGGCCTTTTGGTCTTTATCGGTTGCAAGATGATCTACGAATCATTTAAGTTGGAAGAAAAAGAAGAGGCGGCTTCTTACGGTCTTAATACGATGCTGCTCCTTTCCGTCGCGACAAGCATGGATGCTTTGGCCGTCGGTCTAAGTTTCGCGTTTTTAGGCGTATCCATAACCACGCCCGTGATTATTATCGGAGTGGTGACATTCATGCTTTCATTTTTGGGCATATTTATCGGCGAGAGTATAGGCCACTTCTTCGAGAGGAAATTGGAGGCGTTAGGCGGCCTGGTACTGATAGGGATCGGGATAAAGATATTGCTTGAGCATTTATTATGAAGACGATCACGTTAAGGCCTCTTGAGGCGACAAAAAGGATTTTAGCCCGCCTCGAGAAGAAAGGCCTGATAAGGACATTTAAACCGACCCGTAAGATATTGCGTTTGGGAGCGCGTAAAAAAGGCGGGGTGGATACGGTATATTCATCTTCGACGAGATACGGTTCTCACAAGCTCATCTGCATCAGGCAGGACGATTTTTCGGAAGTAGCGCTGACTTATCATGACGATAACGAAGAGTTTTTGCTGATAAACAATACCCCTCTTAAGTTTAAGCCCCTCTATATCGTCATAGGACTGCGTAAACGCAGGGAACTTGAGAGGAAAGCCGGAAGCGGGAGATTGAGCGGAAAGGATATCATGGTCCTTAAGTTCGGATATAATGATCCCGCGACCAGCATCTTCACGATGCTTAAGGATACCCCGCATTGTCAGATAACCAAAGCCGGCAAAGGCAGGCCGCCGATCTTTTTCGTGACAGAGCCAAGCAGGCTTACCGGCGGGCCGGTCAAACTGCCCGGCTATAAATTCATAGCACGTTAGAATATGAATTTCCTAGACCTTGTAAAGAAGAGGCAAAGTGTAAGAAAATACGCGCCGCGTCCGGTGCCGCGGGACGCGATAGAAAGATGCCTTGAGGCGGCGCGCCTTGCGCCTTCGGCCTGCAATTCCCAGCCGTGGTCCTTCATAGTCCTCGACGACGAAGGATTAAAGAACGAGGTGGCGGAGAAGGCATTTTCCGGCGCTTATAAGATGAATTCGTTCGCGAAGGCCGCTCCCGTCCTCATCGTCGTCGTGACCGAACGCTCGACGTATTTTGCGCGCCTCGGCGGATTTTTCAGGGGCACACAGTACAACCTTATAGATATCGGTATAGCGTGCGAGCATTTCGTGCTTCAGGCCGCGGAAGAGGGAATAGGCGCCTGCTGGATGGGAATGTTTCATGAAAAGGCGGTCAAAAAGATCTTAGGGGTACCCAAGGACAAGAAGATCGATGTCATAATAAGCTTGGGTTATCCGGCGACCGATGAGATACGCGAGAAAATAAGAAAACCGCTGCAAGAGATGAGAAAGTTTAATCCCGAATGAAGTTATTCAGGGAAGTTATACTTCGGGAAGCCGAAGCATAACTTCTTAGAGTTACTACATTCGGCATATTTGAGGCCCGGATGTTGTATATAGACGAAGAAAAGATAGAGGATCTGCTTGCGGACGCCAAAGGGACACCGGCGCATAAGATCGACGCTGTCCTTAATAAGGCCGGGTCCCTGAAGAGATTAGCGCTGGATGAGACGGCCGCGCTTCTTACGGTCGAGGACCCGCGCATCATCGAAAAGATATTCAAGGCCGCCGCATACGTCAAGAACGAGATATACGGCAACCGCATCGTCCTCTTCGCGCCGCTGTATATCTCGAACTACTGCGCGAACAGATGCGTCTACTGCGCGTTCCAGTCCGGAAACCCCGAAGTAAAGAGAAAACATCTTACTGCCGATGAGATACGGGCACAGACCGAGTGGCTGCTAAAGAGGGGGCATAAACGCGTCCTCATTGTCGCCGGGGAATCCGGGGTCCCGGGGAAATCCGCCATCGATTATTATATCGAGGCGGTAGAGGCGGTCTATTCGGCGCGCGTCGGGCCGCATTATATAAAGAGGGTGAATATAAACTGCGCGCCGCTATCGGTCGAGGAGTTCAAGCGATTAAAGGCCTCGCATATCGGCACTTACCAGCTCTTCCAGGAGACATATCATGAAGCGACATACAGGAAATGCCACCTCAAAGGGCCGAAGAGCGATCCGGATAACAGGCTCAGCGCCGTAGACAGGGCGTTTACTGCCGGCATCGACGATGTCGGTATCGGCCCGCTTTACGGCCTTTACGATTACAGCTTTGAGACGCTCGCGATGATGATGCACATAGAGCACCTCGAGAAGAAATTCAACGTCGGGCCGCATACGATATCCGTGCCGCGGATCGAACCTGCCGCCGGCTCCGAGTTCTCGCTCAACCCTCCGTACAAGGTCGCGGATGAAGATTTTAAGAAACTCATCGCGGTGATCCGCCTTTCGGTGCCGTATACCGGCATGATCCTTACGACCAGAGAGACAGCGGAGATGAGGGATGAGGTCATTAATTTAGGCATCTCGCAAATAAGCGCCGAATCGAAGACCTCTCCCGGCGGGTATTCCGACAATGAAAAATGGGGCGGGCAGTTTACGACGAGCGACCGGCGCAGCCTTGAAGAGATGATCGCGATGCTTATCAGGAAGGGGCATATACCGAGTTTCTGCGCGGCGTGCTACCGGCGCGATAGAACGGGAGAGAAGTTCATGGGGCTTGCCAAGCCGGGGCTCATAAAAGGCATGTGCAGCGTCAACGCGCTCGTCACCTTTAAGGAATATCTCGATGACTTCGCCACCCCGAAATTGAAAGAGGAGGGATACGGGCTGATCGGTAAAGAGGTGCCCAAGCTCGACGCGAGATCAAAGGAGCAGGTCAAAAAACTTTTCGCCGCGGTCGACGCCGGCCTCCGCGATGAGTACGTATAAAAAGTAAGCCCCTCCCGGATCCCTCGTCGCAAAATTAAACGGAGCCTCCTCGGGATCAAGAAAAATCTGCTGAAGTATTTACCGAACACAGATTTTTCTTGACAAATGATACCGATATGGTATCATTATGCTATGAACGCCAAGCTCATCAACAGGAATACCGATTATGCCGTAAGGGCGCTTTGCCTGATGGCGAAAGAAAAGGAGCGGGTGATCCCCGTCTCCGAGTTCGTACAGAGGCTGAGGATCCCGCGCCCCTTTTTGCGAAAGATACTTCAGGTCCTGAACAGGGAGGGCCTGCTTGTATCACAGAAAGGGAAAGGCGGCGGTTTTAAACTGGCAATCGTTCCGGAACGGATATTCCTGAAGGAATTAATAGAGATATTTCAGGGTCCGTTGAGGCTGAACGAATGCATCTTTAAGAAAAGGGTCTGCCCCCAAAGGAACGCCTGCCTCCTGAAGAGAAAGATAGACAGCATAGAAAGGCGCGTGGTCTCAGAATTACGGTCCGTGACGATAGCATCTTTATTGTAGGATAGTAAGGGATAGATACGATGGCAAAGAGAAAGATAATAAGAATAGACGAAGAAAAATGCAACGGTTGCGGTCTATGCATCCCGAATTGCCCGGAAGGAGCGCTGCAGGTTATAGACGGCAAGGCCAGGCTGATAAGTGATCTCTTTTGTGACGGCTTGGGCGCTTGCATAGGCCATTGCCCGCAGGGCGCCATTACTATAGAGGAGAGAAACGCCGAGCCTTATGATGAAAAGAAGGTCATGGAGAATATCATAAGACAGGGAAAGAATGTCATAAAGGCGCATCTTTCTCATCTGAAAGAGCATAATCAGACCGAATACCTTAAGCAGGCGGTTGAGTCATTGAAAGAAAAAGGGATTAAAAATCCACTGGAAGAGAGCCCTCAAGGGGATGCTGTTTCGCATTCTCACGGTTTTTCCGGTTGCCCCGGTTCAAAGATGATGGACTTCAGGTCAAGACGGCCTATCGAGGACGACAAGGGCATCGGCAAGACGGAGTCGCAGTTGAGGCAATGGCCGGTCCAAATCCACCTTGTCCCCGCGTTCGCGCCTTATTTACAGGAAGCGGATTTGTTAATTTCCGCCGATTGCGTTCCTTTCGCCTATGCGGATTTCCATCGGGATTTGTTAAAAGGGAGAATCTTACTCGTAGGCTGTCCTAAACTGGATGACCTTGAATCCTATCAGGAGAAATTAACGGAGATATTTCAAAATAACAGGATAAGATCCGTTACTTACGCGCATATGGAGGTGCCTTGTTGTTTCGGCTTGATCGATATTATCAAAGCCGCTATTTCCGCTTCGGGCAGGGACATGCCGTTCAAAGAAGTCACTATAAGCATAAACGGAGAAAAGCTGAATGTATGAATATGAAGGTGCTTTTGGATGCCCTGGAAGAATACTTCGGAGATGATGTAAAAAGGATCAATCATGCTAAAAGAGTCATGCGTTTTGCCGAAGAACTCCTGGAGAAGGAAAAAGCGGACCGCGATATCGTGATTCCGGCGAGCATCCTCCATGATATAGGGATAAAAGTCGCGGAGCAGAAGTATGGATCGGCAGCAGCCCGTTATCAGGAAAAAGAAGGCCCTTCTGTTGCCAGGAAGATCCTCTTTAAGTGCGGTTTCGGGAAAGAAGCGATAGATGAGATATGTGGGATCATAGGACATCACCATTCTCCCGGAAAGATCAACACCTTGAATTTTAAGGTATTATACGATGCGGATTGGTTGGTGAATCTGGGCGAGGAGTTTAAAGCAAAAGAGAGGGGGCAATTAAAGACGATAATCGATAGAATCTTTCTTACTAAGGCAGGTGAAGAATTGGCTAAAAAGATATATTTGGACGAAAAATAAAAAAGGAGATAATCAATGGAAACAAACATGTTCTGTAGGCAATGCGAGCAGGCCGCGCAGGGAAAAGGATGTTCGGTGCAGGGAGTATGCGGCAGGGACCCGACCGTAGCGACGTTGCTGGACCTTTTGCTGCACGGGCTCAAGGGCATAGCTATCTACGGCAAGATGGCGCGTGAACTCGGCATAAAGGACAAGGAGGCAGACCTTTTCCTGAAGGAAGGCCTCTTTACGACCGTCACGAACGTGGATTTCGATCCGCAACGGATCCAGCAGTATATTACGCGCGCCTATGATATAAAAGAGAAGGTAAAAAAGATATTCTTGCGGGAATATAAAAAGAAGAATAACAGGGATTTCTCCGGGCCGCTCCCCGCCGCGGCGGACTGGAAACCGGCGGACAAGCTTGAAGGCCTTCTGGACCAGGGCCGCCGGGTAGGGGTCCTCCTGATCCCGGCTGTGGATGAGGACGCGCGCAGTCTTCAGGAACTGCTTCTCTACGGACTCAAGGGCATGGCTGCTTACGCCGATCATGCCGCGATGCTCGGCCTTGTAGACGAGGAAGTAGACGCGTATTTCCATAAGGCGTTGGCGGCGCTCGCGCAGGACGACCTGTCCGTAGAGGAATTGCTCGCGATGAATATGGAGTTCGGAAAAATAAATCTCAAATGCCTGGAGCTCCTCGATAAAGCAAACACGGGCCATTTCGGAAATCCCGTCCCGACGAAAGTAAGAGTCGGAGTAAAAAAAGGGCCCGCCATAATCGTATCCGGACATGACCTTCTCGACCTCGAAGAACTTCTTAAGCAGACCGAAGGCAAGGGCATCAACGTCTATACTCACAGTGAGATGCTCCCTGCCCACGGTTATCCCGCGCTCAATAAATACAAACACCTCGCGGGGCATTTCGGGACCGCTTGGCAGAACCAGCAGAAGGAATTTTCCGGGGTCCCGGCGGCCTTCCTCTTCACCACGAACTGTATCCAGAGGCCGCTTGACTCATATAAAGACCGCGTCTTTACGACCGGCCTTGTCGCATGGCCGGGCCTCGTGCATATAAGGGGATTCGATAGAAAAGACTTTGGACCCGTTATCAAAAAAGCGCTTGAACTAGGCGGCTTCGTGCAGGATAATATAGAAAAGGAGATCACGGTAGGTTTCGCGCACAATGCCGTGCTGGGCGTGGCCGATAAGGTCATCGAGGCGGTCAAGGCAGGGAAGATCAGGCATTTCTTTCTCATAGGCGGATGCGACGGGGCGAAGCCCGGCAGGAACTACTACACGGAATTTGCCCAAAAAGTTCCTAAGGATTGCGTCATACTTACGCTTGCCTGCGGGAAGTTCCGCTTCAATTATTTCGATTACGGCAATATCGAAGGTATCCCGAGGCTTTTGGATTGCGGGCAGTGCAACGATTCTTATTCGGCGATAAAGATAGCGCTGGCGCTGGCGGAAGCGTTCAAGACGGACGTCAACGGCCTGCCGCTTTCGCTGATACTTTCATGGTATGAGCAGAAGGCGGTCTGTATACTTATCACGCTGTTGTCGTTGGGCATAAAGGATATACGGCTAGGGCCGTCGCTGCCGGCATTTGTGTCGCCCAATGTGCTGAAAGTCCTGGTCGATAAGTTCGGCGTAAGGCCGATCACGGCTCCGGACGCGGATCTTAAAGAGATATTGGGTTAAAAAAGGAGGTGCAAGATGAGGATGATGGGTTTTTTGGCGTTGATTCCGACGGCGGTCCTGCTTACCGCCAGCTTCTTTGTGTTGTTCGCCGCTGAGAAAGTCGCGGCCCGAGGCCTGAAGATGTTCGGAAAAGCAGTAGCCGCGTTATTGATCATCATCGCGGCGCTCGTCTTCTCGAAGGGCGTATATACCGTCGTTACGGGTGAATGCCCGATGATGAAGATGGCGCAGGAGATGTGTCCCATGATGGGTGCCAAGGAGAAGGGGATGAGAAGGCCGGAGATGTCCGATAAGATGCGCAGGATGCATGATAAGGCGGGCAGGCCCATGCGGCAGGGCGAGACAACTACCATGCCCGGAGACGAGCTCAAGAAGTAAGGCCGGATCGTTTTTCAAGGCGGTTCGCTTCACGCGGGCCGCCTTTTTTATTCTTGACATTCATACAAATATGATATATCATACTATTCATACTTGTATGAAGGAGGTAGAAGATGGGAGGACCCTTTAGGGACAGGATCTACGGGGCGGTGACTGTCGGCGAGCGCGGACAGCTTGTCATACCCGCACAGTTGAGGAAGGCGCTTAATATCAAGTCGGGAGACCAGCTTATCGTCTTCGCTAAGGCCGACAAAAAGATGATAAACCTCGTGCCGTCAAAGGATTTCACCGAATTCCTGAATAAGGCCGAGAAGTTTTTCTCCCGCCTCAGGGAAAAAGTCAAGACATAACAGCTAACTGCCATGAGCGCATCTAAGAGATTATTTATAGCGGTCTTTATACTTTCCTCGGTCGCTTTCTGCCGCGCCTTTGCGGAAGGAGAAGAGGTTATGACGTGGGAGGACTGCGTCAGGGAAGCGGCGAAGAATAACCCTGACCTTGTCTCCGCGCAGCAGTCCGTCTATTCCGCGAAGGCGCAAAAGGGCATAACCGGAAGCGCGCTCTTCCCGCAGATATCCGCCGATGCCTCCGCTTCCAAGTCAAAAAGAGAGACCGGAGAATTCACCGACGCGGAAGCGGAATCCACGAACACGTTTTCCGGAGATGTCTCCGGTTCTCAGCTTATCTTCGACGGGTTCAAGACCTCGAATGACGTCGCGGCAGCCGCCGAGAACATCAAAGCGGCGCAGGAGGGATACAGATTCTCCTCCTCCGACGTAAGGTTCCGCCTGCGCGACGCGTTCATATCGCTCCTAAAGGCACAGGACTCCGTCCGCATAAAAGAAGAGATATTCCAGCGCCGCCGCCAGAATTACGAACTCGTGACCCTCCGCTATGAAGCGGGCAGGGAGCATAGGGGCTCGCTTATGACAGAAGAGGCCAATCTCCTCCGTGCGAAATACGAGGTGGCGCAGGCGGTAAGGGATGTCGAGTTCGCGCAATATAAGCTCGCGAAAGAACTCGGCCGCACGCCGCCGGCCGCCCTCGCCGCGAAGGGGGATTTTTACGTCGCCTCAACCGGAGAAAAACCGGAACTCGAGAATATAGCCCTCTCGCACCCCTCATTGCAGAGGCTCGCCTTCCAGAAGAACGCCGCCGCTTACACCTTAAAATCAGCAAAGGCGCAATTCTTCCCGACCGTTACCGCCAACGGCAACGCCGGCAAATCCGATACGGATTTCCCGCCGGATAACGACAGCTGGTCCGTGGGCGCTACGGTCTCGGTGCCGATATTCGAAGGCGGCAGGCGGGTAGAGCAGGTAAAGAAGGCCGAGGCGGACCTTAGGAAACTCGAAGCCGATGAGAAGAGCCGGAAGGACACGCTGATAAGGGACCTCGATTCGGCCTGGACAGGGCTGCAGAACGCGATAGACAACGCCGGCGTCCAGAAGAAATTCCTCGCCGCCACGGAAGAGCGTGCGCGGATCTCCGAGGCGCAGTATTCCACGGGATTTATCACGTTCGACGACTGGATAATCATAGAGGATAATATGGTATCCGCAAAGAAATCTTATCTTGACGCGCAGGCCGCGGCGCTGGTCGCCGAAGCCGCGTGGATACAGGCGAAAGGAGAGACACTTGAAAATGTCGAATAACACAAAGAAACCGTTCATTTACCTGTCGATATTATTCGCCGCGGCGCTTCTCGCCGGCTGCGCGCAAAAGAAGGAAGCCGAGGAGATAAATGAGGTAAGGCCGGCGTTCGTCCCGATCCACTCGGTCATTACGACGACCGGCACGGTCCTGCCGCAGAACAGGTTGGAGATAAAGCCGACGATAAACGGCCGTGTGGAGAAGATACTCGTAAAAGAGGGCGAGGACGTCAAGACCGGGCAGATAATCGGGTGGATGAGCTCGACCGAGAGGGCTGCGCTCCTGGACGCCGCCCGCGCCAAAGGCGAGGAATCGATGAAATACTGGGAGGCGGCGTACAAGGCGATCCCGCTTATCGCGCCGATCGACGGGGAAGTCATAGTCGCCACGACCGAGCCGGGCCAGACAGTCACCTCGGCGGATGCGGTCATAGTGCTCTCTGACAGGCTCATCGTGCGCGCCCAGGTTGATGAGACCGACATCGGTAAGATAAAGAACGGGCAGACCGCAGAGATAGCCCTCGACGCTTATCCCGATACGAAGATAAAGGCGACGGTAAACCACATCTATTACGAATCAAAGACGGTCAATAACGTGACGATATACGAGGTTGACCTCGCGCCTGAGAGCGTGCCGGAGTTCTTCCGCTCGGGGATGAACGCTAATATCGATTTCACGATCGAGGATAAAAGCGGCGTGCTTACCGTTCCGCTCGATGCGGTCGTAAAAGAGAAGGGCGGGGATTTCGTTTACGTAAAACAGGGCGATTCAAAAGAGCCCGTAAAACAAGAGGTAAAGCTCGGCATCTCCGATGAGAAGGACGTCGAGGTGGTATCAGGTATCACGGCCGATGACACGGTCGTCATCAGATCCCGCAAGTACGAAGTTCCGACGGCTCAGGGCGGAAGTAATCCGTTCATGCCCGCAAGAAGAAGATGATAGAGTTAAAAAATATCAATAAGACCTACGCCGGCGGCGAAGGCGGAGTCCAAGCGCTGCAAGAGATATCTCTTAAGATATCACAGGGCGAGTTCGTCGCGATAATGGGGCCGTCGGGTTCCGGTAAATCGACGCTGATGCACGTCATCGGGCTTCTCGACAGGCCGGACTCGGGCTCATACCTTATCGAAGGCACGGAGATGGCGCGGCTCTCAGGCGACGATATGGCGCGCCTAAGGAACCGGCTCTTCGGTTTCGTATTCCAGCAGTTCCACCTTCTTCCGAGAATGACGGCCGTCGAGAACGCGGCGATGCCGCTTGTCTACGCGGGAAAACGCCACCTGAAAGAAAACGCGAGCAAGAAAATAGACGAGGTCGGCTTGGGGACGCGCGCGAGACACCGCCCGAACCAGATGTCCGGAGGCGAACAGCAGCGCGTCGCTATCGCGCGCTCTCTCGTCAACGAGCCGGCGATAATACTTGCCGACGAACCTACCGGTAACCTCGACACAAAGAGCGAAGAAGAGATAATGTCGGTCTTGACCCGGCTCAACGGGGAAGGCAAGACAGTCGTCATCGTCACGCACGAAAAGGAGATCGCCGAATACGCCAAGCGCATCATCTTGATGCGCGACGGCAGGATCGTCTCGGATGAAAAGAAGGGGCGGTCTTCAGGAGGGGCGGATTCCGGCGCGGAACGTATCCCCATAAAAGATATTATCTGCGCGTCATGTAAATCAGCGGGGCAAGCGCAATTGATGGATTACCTGCGGCAGGCGGCCTCGGCGATATTTTTGCACAAACTCAGGACTTTCCTCTCGGTCCTCGGTATCCTGATAGGCGTGGCCGCGGTCATCGCGATGCTGGCGCTGGGGCAGGGAGCAAGTGATACGATATCACGGCAGTTGTCATCACTGGGTTCGAACCTGATACTTGTCCTGCCCGGCTCATCAAGGGTCCACGGCGTGGCGATGGGGACAGGTACCGTGACGCGTTTTACATTCCAGGACGTAGATTCGGTAAGGCGGCTGACCGGTAAAGTAAATAGAGCTTACGGCGGTGTCAACGGCAGGGGCCAGCTCGTATACGCGGACAAGAACTGGAATACGCAACTTGAAGGTGTAGGAGTGGAATATCCCGAGATGCGCAATGCGATCCCTGCGGTAGGCAGGTTTTTCACCGACGAGGAACTAAGGATAAGGGCGAAGGTCGCCGTCATAGGCGCTACGGTCGCGCGCGAGCTCTTCGGAGACGAGAATCCGGTCAACAAAAGCATAAAGATCAACCTTATCAATTTTAAGGTCATAGGCATATTGCCGGCAAAAGGAGCCTCGGGATGGCACGACCAGGACGACAACGTCGTAATCCCGGTCACGACGGCCATGTATAGGGTGCTCGGCAAGGATTATCTCGATAACATCTTCGTCGAAGTGGTCTCGCCGGAGCTCATAGAAGAGACACAGGAAGACATAAAAAAAGCGATCATAAAAAACCACCGTCTTAACAAAGAGGGTGAGGATACCTTCCAAATCCGCAACATGGCCGAACTCAAGAAGACTCTCGAGGAGACGACAAAGACGATGGGCCTGCTTTTGGGTTCGATAGCGGCGATATCGCTTGTCGTCGGCGGGATAGGCATCATGAATATAATGCTCGTCTCAGTTACCGAGCGAACCAGGGAGATAGGCTTACGCAAGGCGATAGGGGCGCGCAATGTGGATATCATGGTGCAATTTCTTATCGAGGCCGCGCTGATAGGGTTCATCGGAGGCATAACAGGCGTTTTATTGGGCTCCGGCGTCTCGAGCCTGATCGCTTTGGTAGCCGGATGGGCGGTGAAGCTTTCGCCCTTCTCCATAATCTTAGCGACCGGTTTTTCTCTTATAGTCGGTATAGTGTTCGGTATCTGGCCGGCGCATCAGGCCTCCCAACTTAATCCGATCGAAGCGTTAAGATATGAATAACGCCATCCAGGCGACTTTTCGCGCGTTGCGATACAGAAATTTCCGCCTCTTTTTTACCGGGCAAAGCGTCTCGCTTATCGGGACATGGATGCAAAGCATAGCGATGAGCTGGCTCGTTTACCGGATGACCGGCTCGGCATTGCTTTTAGGCGTGGTCGCTTTCGCTTCCCAGATACCGACTTTTGTCTTAAGCCCTTTCGCCGGGGTTTTAACCGACAGGCATAACCGCCACCGTATAATAATCCTTACTCAGACGCTTGCTATGGCCCAGGCCTTTATACTTGCCGCGCTTACGCTGACAGGAGTCATAGCCGTATGGCATATCGTTGCGCTCGGGATATTCCTCGGCTGTATCAACTCGCTGGACATCCCCGCTCGGCAGTCATTTCTTATCGAGATGGTCGAGAAAAAAGAAGTCTTGGGCAATGCCATCGCCCTCAACTCCGCCATCTTTAACGCGGCGCGCCTTATCGGTCCTACCCTTGCGGGGATACTCGTTGCGGTCGTGGGGGAAGGGGTATGTTTTTTGATCAACGGCGTAAGTTTTCTCGCCGTTATAGTCAGCCTGTTGCTGATGAAGGTAAAACCGAGACGGATCGCATCCGAGAGGCGGCATGTATTGCATGAGTTGAAAGAGGGCCTTGTTTACGCCTTTAGTTCTCCACCCATCAGGTCCATATTATTTCTCCTTAGCATAATAAGCATGACGGGTATGTCTTATGTCGTGCTGATGCCTATCTTTGCCAGGGAGATACATCACGGCGGCGCGCACACACTCGGCATTCTGATGGCGACCATCGGCGTGGGTGCCCTCATCGGCACGCTTTACCTGGCCTCGAGAAAAGACCATCTAAGGCTCGAGAAATTCATCTCGGCCTCATCTGTTGTCTTTGCGGTAGGGCTTATATTTTTTGCGCTCTCGCGCATCCTCTGGTTTTCGCTCCTCGCCTTGGTAGTGACGGGCTTCGGCTTCATGGTTAC
>JAGUXU010000023.1 GCA_020061685.1 Candidatus Omnitrophota bacterium | reverse complement strand
TGAACTCCTCCTTTATCTTACCGCGGCGCTTAAGCGCCTTATACGCCGCCTCGGCACCCGATACGGTGGCGGCGGAATTTTCAAACGCGCAATGCACGAAACTCGATTTCCACGCCGTAAAGGGGTGGACTGTCGTCGAGACCTCAAGACAGCCGGTAGCGCTTCCCACGACAAGCGGCATATTCTGCGATAACGTGACCTGCCGTATGATTATCGGCGCCCCGCAACCCGCGCACATCCTGTGGCCGCCGGTCAAGACCTCCTGACGTTTTGAAAGTTCCCTTAAGTTCGCCATCAGTCCCTTACTCCCAGATATGTCACGAGGTCTTTTATCTTGCCTGTCTTCGCTACTTCGGAGACCTCGGAATAAACACGTTTGATATCATCGAGCCCCATATCCCTTCCGCCGAGGCCGTATACATAATTTACAAGCGGTATGTTTGACTTATTATAAAAGGCGGCGCGCACCTCATCAAACAAGGGCCCTCCGACGGCATTCAGCGCGTCGGCGCGGTCTAATACCGCTATCGCCTTCAGATGCTTCAACGAAGCGGCTATCTCCTCTTCGGGGAACGGCCTAAAGACGCGTATCTTCAGTATGCCGGCCTTAATGCCTTTCGCGCGCAATTCGTCTACGACCGCGCGCGCGGTCCCTACGGTAGAGCCGAGCGCCACTATCGCCACTTCCGCGTCATCTAATTTATAGCCCTCCAAAAATCCGTATTCGCGGCCGCATATCTTTGAGAATTCCTTCGCGACCCTTGAGATGACCTTCTTTGAGTTCCTCATCCCCTCGGCCATCTGGCGCCTGTGCTCAAAATAATAATCCGTCAAGTCGAATGTCCCGAAGGTAACCGGCTTCTTGGCGTCAAGCAGCATATATTTCGGCTTGTATTCGCCGACGAAGCTCTTTGTCTCGGCGTCGTCGTACACGAAGAGGTTCTCTATGGCATGGCTTATTATGAAACCGTCGTAATTTACCATCACGGGAAGCATCACTTCCGGGTCCTCGGCTATCTTTATCGCCTGAAGCAGGTTGTCGTAGACCTCCTGCGCGTTCTCCGACCAGATCTGGACCCATCCCGAATCGCGTATGCCCATCGCGTCCGAATGGTCGCAGTGTATATTGATGGGCCCTGAGAGGGCGCGGTTCACAAGCGGCATGACTATGGGCAATCTGTATCCCGCCGCTATATAACATACCTCCCACATAAGCGCGAGCCCCTGCGAGGAGGTCGCCGTCATCACGCGTGCGCCCGCGGCCGAAGCCCCTACGCAGGCCGACATCGCCGAATGTTCGGATTCGACCAATACGACCTCGGTATCTATCTCGCCGTCGGCGACATATTGCGCGAATTTTTCCATAAGCGAGGTCTGCGGAGTAATGGGGTATGCCGCGACCACGTCCGGATTTATCTGCTTCATCGCGTATGCTGCCGCGTCGTTTCCCGTAAGCGCTAAAAGTTTCTTACTCATTTCTCTTCCTTGACCATCTCGATGGCCTTCTTCGGTTTAACAGGACAGACAACGGCACATATGCCGCAACCCTTGCAGTGTTCGTAATCGATGCCCGCGACTTTACCCTCTTTGATCAAGATAGAGACATCCGGACAGTTGATCCAGCAGAGGTAGCACTGGATGCATCTGTCATTAAACCAGACCGGCTTAAATGTCCGCCAGGTCCCGGTATTGTATTTTACCGCATTGCCGGCTTCCGGATTTACTCCTCCGATGGGCATCTCTTTCCAGCCGGGCGCGCGTTTATTCTCTTTAGCAGCCATATTATTCCGCCTTTGCCTCTTTATAGGCCTCTTCGATCGCCTCGATATTACCCTTTAAGACCTCGGGGGTGAATTTCTTGGCGAAACTATCCTTAAAGGTCTCAATAAGATTTTCCAGTTTTATGATACCGGTCGCCTTTATCAGCGCCCCCACCATAGGCATATTCGGGATATTGCGCCCCAATTTGCCGACCGAGATCGAGGTCGCATCCACCGTGAATATCTTGCCGCCTTCCAGTTTCAATTCATTCCTTATGTCTTTCGCCGGGCGGACGGTATTTATGACGACCACTGAGGCGGGTTTCATTCCTTCGGTGATATCGACGGCATCAAGCAATGTGGGGTCCAATACGACTATGCAATCGGGCGCGGTGATCGAGCAATGGATGGTAATGGGCGACGCGCTTATCCTCGTAAAACTCCTTACGGGCGCTCCGGTGCGCTCCGCGCCGAATTCCGGGAACGCCTGAATGTTCTTGCCTTCACGCAGAGCGGCCTCAGCCAATAGTTTCGCGGCGGTGACAGCGCCCTGCCCGCCCCTGCCGTGCCATGCTACTTCTGTTATACCTTTCATCTCGTATATTGTTCCCTATTCAAATAATAAGCCATAAATGATGACGCCATGAACAATAAAAAATACCCGTTAAGCGCGCAGCCGACTATCTCCCTTAAGACGATGATGCTCCCGTCCAAGCCGAGACGCCTTAAGCCCTGCACGACAAACGCGTAACATATCCACGCTATCAAAGATACCGTTATTATGATCGCGAAAAGTAAAACGCAAAAACCTATTATCCTGAAAAATCTCTCGCCGGCGAAGAAGAAGCTCTTCACTATCGGCTTAAGGATCCCTTGATCGTCCGCCACCGTTATAGTCCAGGAGAACGACGATAATACGGCGAGTGCCGCGCACAGGATAAACAACGTAAGGGATGCGATCCCGAGTACGGATGAGACAAACATATTGTTATCCAGCAATGAGACAGCGCCGCCTAACAGGGCTATCGTTATGACGCTTATCAGCCAAAGCGGCACCCCTATTATCAGCGTAAGGCACAGCTCTCTTATAAAATATCTGTTACAGTTTCCAAGGAACGCCTTAAGCCTGTATTTATCTTCCTTTATGCCGTCCCGCGCGAAGGCGCAAACACCGCCCCACAGATAGCTTAACCCCACTATCGAAAAGACGAATAAGATAAAAAGAAGGCCCCAATCTCCGCTGTTTCTCCAATAAGGGGGGATTTCTTCCTTCGGAACGGCAAGATACCTTATTATGCCATAAAAAACAAAAAGAACGGTTATGATCGGCCAGCCTTTATGGGTCACCGCCAGTCCCTTACCGACTGCCCTACTTACCTTCAAAAAGGCCTCCTTATTATGTAAGGATTAACACATCAAAGTGCGATTTTACCAGATTGGGCGGCCTGTGTCAAGAAATTTGATTCCGCCCTTCCAGGGCGCGGGCAAGAGTGGCCTGATCGGCATACTCCAGATGTGAGCCGACCGGAAGGCCGTATGCGATGCGACTTGTCTTAACTACCTGATTTTTAAGGGCTTGCGAAATATACAGGGCTGTAGTCTCGCCCTCGGTATCGGCGTCGGTAGCTATTATGACCTCTTTTATCTTTTCCGCCTTTACCCGGCGCAGGAGGTCCTTTATCTTAAGCTCATCCGGCCCTATCCCGTCTAACGGGGATATCGCTCCCAGCAGGACATGGTAGAGCCCCTTATATGCCCCTGTCTTCTCTATCGCCAGTATATCCTTCGGCTCTTCCACCACAAGGATAGTCGCCCTGTCGCGCGCCGGATCGGCGCAGATGTGGCAGACCTCGCCCTCGCTTAGATTATAACAGTTCTTGCAAAAACCTATCGCCTCTTTCACCTTTATGATCGCCTCCGAGAGCGCGACCGCCTCTTCCTTGGGGGACTTAAGTATGTGCATCGCCAGCCTCTCGGCGGACTTCTGGCCGATTCCGGGAAGCTTTGTAAATGCGGTTATCAATTTTTCCAGAGATTTGGCGTAACCCGGCATATGAATAAACCTTCTTTAGGCGGGGCCTTTTTTCTTTAAATTTCCACCGAAGATATCAAGGGCGGACTTTATGACCTCGTGGGTCTCTTCTTTATATTCTTCATATAACGGTTCTTCGGCCGAGACCTTCTTCTCCAACTCCTCGACTACCTTAAAATCGATGCGCAGTTCCTGGCTTAAGATCTCGTTTAGGGCGTCCTCTATCACTCTCCGGTTGCCGTTCGCCTCAAGCGCCTCTTTATTGAACCTGCTCTCTCTGGCGAAGGCGATTGTAAGGACCTTCTCGTCTAATTTTAACGGCTGCGCCGCCTGCAGGAATATCGCGACCGACATCTTCTTCGAGGTAATGCCCCTCAATAAGATCGGCCATATCTCGCATATCCTCTCAAATGATACATCAAGCGGATTCTTCACGCCGACGCCGACCGCAAGCTGTTCTTCTGTCTTATCCGGCGAGGATAAGAGGTTTAAATTCTTCTCCGGGTTCTTTTTGTCTTCGCGATGGGGGTCCTGAACATGAGGCTGAGCCGCGTGAGGGCTGCCTTTCGACTCCAACCTCTTCTCTATCTCCAAGAGGCGGTTTAGTATAGACGACAGCGACGAAAGGTCTTCCCTGCGCGTAAGCCGTATGGCGGCCAACTCCAGGGGTATCCTTTGCGATACCGCCCGCCGCACCGCGTCCTGCGCGTTAGCCAGGACGGAAAGGATATAAAGCAGGCTCTCGCTCGTAAATGAGCTCGCCTGCGCGGAAATGCGTTCGACCGACTCCTTCGGCAGGTCAATAAGCGATTGGGGGTCTTCCCCCACTTTGGTTATCAGGAGGTTCCTGAAATGCCCGATAAGGGAATTCAGGAATTGCGGTATATCTTTGCCGCCGCTTATGACCTGGTCGACTAACTTTAATATCCCCGCCGTATCCTTTGTTATGACCTTATCCGTAAAATCAAAGAGGACTCCCTGTCCTATCATCCCGAGGATCGATGTGGCGCTGTCCAGGTCTATCTTCCTGCCGCAGAAAGACACGAGCTGGTCGAGCATAGACTCCGCGTCGCGCATCGAGCCTTCCGCCGCGCGGGCTACCGTATAAAGCGCCTCTTCCTGTATCTCAAGTTTCTCGCTGGCGGCGATATCCTTTAACTTTCCCGCGATCTCATCTATCGAGAGGCGCTTGAAATCGAACCTCTGGCACCGCGAAAGTATCGTCGGAGGGACTTTGTAAGGGCGGGTCGTGGCGAAGATAAAAACGACGTGCGAGGGCGGCTCCTCAAGCGTCTTTAAGAGCGCGTTGAAGGCCTCCTCTGTCAGCATATGGACTTCATCTATGATATATACCTTGAATTTTCCCTGCGAGGGCGAGAATTTTATGTTTTCGCGGAGTGTGCGGACTTCATCTATACCGCGGTTTGAGGCGCCGTCTATCTCTATGACGTCTAAGTTCGTGCCGTTGGCTGTTTCTTTGCAGGAATCGCAATTTCCGCACGGGGTCGAGGTAGGCCCGTTCTTGCAATTTAACCCCATCGCGAAGATGCGGGCGGTCGTGGTCTTTCCTACGCCGCGTGGGCCGGAAAAAAGATACGCATGGGCGACCCGGCTCTGTGATATGGCATTCTTGAGCGTGGTCACGACGTGTCCCTGACCCAATACGCTCTCAAAGTCTTTCGGCCGCCACTTGCGTGCGAAGACTATATAAGACATTTATAAAATATCCTTATGATTACAACCTAAATTGTAGACCTAAATATATAAATAGTCAATCAGTAATT
>JAGUXU010000128.1 GCA_020061685.1 Candidatus Omnitrophota bacterium | reverse complement strand
CGGAAATAAAGACGTCCTGAAGAATTATCCCGGCATAAAGATCGTGGTCGACCAGACGCATAAGGCGTGGTCGAGAGACCTGGCTATGGCCACCACCGAGAACGCCCTGACGAACTACAAGAACGATATACAGGCCGTATTGGCAAATAACAGCGGCATGATAATGGGCGCGGTGCAGGCCCTGCTTGCCGAAGGCGTGAAGAATAAAGTGGTCACCGTCGGCTCGGATGCCGACAAGGACAGCTGCCAGGCGATAATCGACGGCACGAATGACGCGGACGTGGACAAGATGCCGTATCAGCTTGGATTGATCACTTTTGAGACAGCCGTCAAGATCGCCAAAGGCGAGGATCTCGAGACCGACACGACGGTCCAGAACGGCAAATATAAGGTGCCGGTCAAGTTCACGCCGGTGCGGCTGATCACCAAAGAGAACGTCAAGGAGATGAAGGACCGCTGGCCGGACCTAAATGCGACTAAATAATGCATTTTACCTCTTGGTCGCATTTACCCTGAGCGTAGCGAAGGGTCTCTAACCATGGAAAGCAAAGTTATCCTAGAAACCAGGGGCATCACTAAGGACTTTCCCGGCGTCCGCGCCCTGGACAGCGTCACTTTTCAATTGAGAAAAGGAGAGGTCCTGGGCTTAGTCGGCGAGAACGGCGCGGGAAAATCCACCCTTATGAAGATATTCAGCGGCGCGTATCCCGCCCCCACCTACGAGGGCGAAATTTTCGTGGAAGGCAAGCGCTGCAATTTCCTCGGCCCGAAGGATTCCCAGAAGGCCGGCGTCGCCATCATCTATCAGGAATTAAACCTCATCCCCGAGCTTACCGTCGCCGAGAATATATTTTTAGCCCGCGAACCCGCCTTCGGAAAGACCGGCATAATCGACCGTAAGCAGCTCTTTAAGAAGACAAAGGACCTGTTAGACCTCTTAACTATCCCGATACCTCCGCAGGAACAGATAAAGAATTTAAGCATAGGCAAGCAGCAGATGGTAGAGATAGCCAAGGCCCTCTCTTATCAGGCGCGGATATTGATCTTAGACGAGCCGACAAGCGCCCTTACCGAACAGGAAGTCGAGAGCCTTTTCAAGATGATAAACTCGTTACGCTCGCGCGGCGTCAGTATGATATATATCTCGCATAAACTCGATGAGATCTTCAAGATCACCGACCGCGTCACCGTAATACGCGACGGCAAGACCGTGGCGAGTAAGCCGACCTCGGAGATGAGCCGTCAGGAACTCGTCTCTCTGATGGTCGGGCGCAACATAGAAGATATGTATCCCAAGCAGGCGGCCAGGATAAGCGACGTGATACTCGAGGTAAAGGACCTGTTCGTGGACCATCCTTTCCTGGTCGGGGAAAAAGTGGTCAAGGAGGTCAGTTTTAAGGTACGAAGAGGGGAGATACTCGGCGTCTCCGGCCTGATGGGTTCGGGGAGGTCGGAATTAGTCACGTCTATCTTCGGCGCTTTTCCCGCGGATTGCGCGGGAGAGATCTATGTCGAAGGAAAGCGCGTAGAGATAGGTTCGCCGTATGAGGCCATAAATCACGGCCTGGGGCTGGTCACCGAAGACCGCAAGCTCTTCGGCCTGATACTCGGCATGCAGGTAGGGGAGAATATCACGCTTTCCTGCCTCGAAAGAGTAAGCTGGCGCCAGATAATAAAGAGGAAGCGGGAAAACGAGGTTATAAGCCGCTACATAGATACTTTAAAGATAAAGACGCACAGCCCGGAGACGATAGTCAATACATTAAGCGGCGGCAACCAGCAGAAAGTTGTCATCGCAAAATGGCTCGCCATTAATCCCAAAGTGCTCTTGCTTGACGAACCCACGCGCGGCGTGGATGTCGCCGCCAAGGTCGAGATCTACCAGTTGATGAACAAACTTGCCGGCGAAGGAATAGGCATAGTGATGGTCTCCTCGGACCTTCCCGAGGTAGTGAGCATGAGCGACAGGATCCTGGTCATGCACGAAGGCCGTATGGTAAAGGAATTACAAAGGAACGAGGCCACACAGGAGAAGATAATGTTCTACGCGACGGGGGGCAGATGAAAAATCAGGGTAAAGACAACTTAAGGCAGGTCCTTATCAGGAAATACGGAAATCTGATCGGCCTTGTTTTTCTGATAGTCCTGACTACGATACTGACAAACGGGCTGTTCTTTACGCAGAGGAACCTCATAAATGTCCTGCGTCAGGTATCGGTAAACGGGATACTTGCCGTCGGGATGACGCTGGTCATAATAATAGGCGGCATAGACCTTTCAGTCGGTTCGGTGGTCGCCCTGACAGGCGTTATCGTTGCGTTGTCGCAGCCCCTGGGGACGATTCCCGCGGTCATACTTACTCTTTTAGCCGGAGCTTTTATAGGCGGATGGAACGGTTTCTTCGTGACCAAATTCAGGATACCGTCGTTTATCATCACCCTTGGCATGATGACCATCGCGCGTGGGCTGGCGCTGGTGTTTTCCAAGGGGCAGGCGATATCGGGCCTTAACGACAGTTTCCTGGCGATAAGCGAAAGCTACATCCCGCCCGCCGTCTCTATGGCTGTCTTTATTTTTATATGCCTTGCGGCGGCTGCCGTCGCTTTAAGAGAAAGAAAGAGCTCGGCATACGGGAGAAAGGTATTTGCCGTCGATATCATCAGCGTATTGAACGTCTTACTCATCGCGGCTGCCGTCGTCATACTGGTATGGTTGATAGGATTCCGCGGGATGCCGATGGGTGTCGCGGTATTTTTAACCATAGCGTTCCTCGGGGCTTATACGCTGAACCAGACGAGGTTCGGCCGTTATATATACGCCATCGGAGGCAATGAAGAGGCATCACGGCTCTCGGGCATAAACGTCAAATCGGTCAAATTCCTGACTTTCCTTATAATGGGGGCACTGGCCGCTGTCTCAGGCATGGTCCTGGCCGCGCGCCTTAATTCCGGCGTGCCGACCTCCGGGGTCATGTTCGAGTTGGACGCCATCGCCTCAGTCGTCATCGGCGGCACGAGCCTCTCCGGCGGATACGGAAGCGTGGGCGGCTCGATAATAGGCGCTTTTATAATAGGGACATTAAATAACGGTATGCAGCTGCTGCATATAGACCCTTTTTATCAGGAGATCGCGAAGGGCATCATAATAATCGGCGCGGTCTTAATGGACAGAAAGAAGAAGTAGAAAAAAGAGGAGAATAAATAATGGGGAAATCAGTCAAGGGAACCAGGACGGAGAAGAACCTGCTCGCCGCTTTCGCGGGCGAAGCGCAGGCGAGGAACAGATACACTTATTTTGCCAGCGCGGCAAGGAAAGAAGGATATGAGCAGATAGCAAATATCTTCACCGAGACCGCGGAGAACGAGAAAGAGCACGCGAAGGTATTCTTCAAGTATCTCGAGGGAGGGGATGTCGAGATAACCGCCTCGTATCCCGCAGGAATGATCAAAGACACAAAATCAAACCTTGAGGCGGCAGCTGCCGGCGAGAACCTTGAATGGACGACGATATATTCCGATTTCGGAAAGATCGCCAAAGACGAAGGGTTCCCGGAGATAGCGCGTTCCTTTGAGCAGATCTCTAAAGTGGAGAAATTCCATGAGTCAAGATACAGGAAGCTCATAAACAATATAGCCAATAACGAGGTATTCAAGAAAAAGGCGCCGGTCAAATGGCATTGCATAAATTGCGGTTATGTCTTTGAGGGGCCGGATGCGCCGAAGGAATGCCCGGCATGCAAACATCCGCAGTCATTTTACGAAGTCCTAGCCGAGAATTTTTAGGGCCTATGCAGGGGAGATCTCTATATATCCATATTCCCTTCTGCAGGAGCAAGTGCCCATATTGCGGTTTTTACAGCATATCTTATAATGAAGACCCGGCCCGGGCCTACGTAGATATACTTCTCGGACAGATCGAGCGCATCAAAGAAGACATCTCGACGATCTATATCGGCGGCGGGACGCCGAGCGCCTTACCGGCATATCTCCTGGTCAAATTACTGCGCGGCCTTAAGAGATTTACCGGCGATGATGTGGAGTTTACCGTCGAAGCGAATCCCGAAAGTCTAGACAGAGAGAAATTAAGACTGTTTTGCGATGAAGGCGTAAATCGCCTAAGTATAGGCATCCAGTCTTTTACCGACGAGAAATTACAAAAATTAGGCAGGATCCACTCCGCGGCAGAGGCGATAAACGCCATAGAGATCTCGCGGAAAGCGGGATTTGAGAACATAAGCATAGACCTCATCTTCGGGGTATGGGGTGAGGCCGCTTCAGATTGGAGAGCCGAATTAAAGAAAGCCGCGCGTTCTCCGGTAAAGCATATATCGTGTTATTCGCTTACTTACGAGGAAAATACCGCGCTCCTCGCCGCTAAGGAGGCAGGGAATGTCCTTCCGCTTGACGGGGAAGCCGTTGCGGAAATGTACGAATATGCGCTCGATTATTTACCCGGGCAGGGCTTTGAGCATTATGAGGTCTCAAATTTTGCCGGAAAAGACCATCGTTGCAGGCATAACCTTAATTACTGGGATAATGATCCGTATATCGGCTTGGGCGCCTCCGCCGTTTCATATCTCAACGGCATAAGGACGACGAACGTACCGGATATCGGGGAATATATAAAAAGGGCAAGGGCACAGAAGGATCCGGCCGGCTCATCCGAGAAATTATCCGATATGGACAGGGCCAAAGAGACAGCCGCCGTAAAGATAAGGACGAAAGAAGGCATAGATTTCGGATGGTTCGGCGAGAAGACCGGGTTTGATCTTTGCGGTCTCGAAGAAGAAGCCCTGCCGGCGCTTATCGAAAAAGGCCTTATTGGATATAAAACAGAAGATAAAAATACCATCGGGATACGCCTTACCAGAAAAGGTTTTTTGTTTTGCGATGCCGTCTCAAGCGGACTGCTTTAAAAAGGGGGTGCGCATATGAAATACCTTGAGGGTTTTTTTAAATTAAAAGAACTGAACACGAACATCCGCACCGAGGTGATCGCCGGCATAACGACCTTCATGACGATGGCCTATATCATATTCGTCAACCCCGCCATGATATCCCAGACCGGCATGGACTTCGGCGCGGCAATGATGGCCACCTGTATAGCCGCTGCCGTATCTACAATATTTATGGGACTTTACGTCAATTATCCCATCGCCCTTGCTCCAGGGATGGGAGAGAACGCATTCTTTACATATGCGGTATGCATCACGATGAAGATCCCGTGGCAGATAGCGCTCGGATGCGTATTTATAGAGGGGTTATTGTTCATAATCCTGACCTTGACCAACGTAAGGCAGAAGATAATGGATTCTATACCGGCGAGCATAAGATACGCCATCGCCTGCGGTATCGGCCTGCTTATCGCCTTCATCGGCCTTAAAGACGCGGGTATCATCGTCGCGCATCCGGCTACTTTAGTCGGCCTGGGGAATATAATAGGTACACCCGCGCTGTTAGCGGCGTTCGGCTTGGTCATAACGGCCGTTATGCTTGCCAAGAAGATAAAAGGAGCGATACTCTGGGGGATACTGATAACGGCGGCAGTCGGCGTTCCTCTTGATATTGTAAATTATCAAGGTGTTTTATCCGCGCCGCCGTCTATGGCGCCGACTTTTTTAAAGATGGATATAATGGGTGCGCTGGATCTGGGCCTGCTTTCCGTAATCTTTATATTCCTTTTTATGGATGTCTTTGATACGGTCGGGACACTGGCAGGTGTGGGTGAGGTCGGCGGATTCATGAAGAACGGAAAATTACCGCGTGCCGGCAAGGCTATGTTTGTCGATGCCGTCGGGTCGTGCGTCGGGGCGGCTTGTGGGACTCCGACGGTGACAAGCTATATTGAAAGCGCCTCGGGGATCGCGGCAGGCGACCGTTCGGGCCTTGCCGCCGTCATAACGGGGTCACTGTTCTTACTTGCCATATTCTTTTCGCCTTTTATCAAGATGATAGGAGGCGGCGTTAAAGTAGGGGAGGCGGTCTTAAGCCCCGTCACGGCACCCGCTTTGATCATAGTCGGTTGTATGATGCTCCAGTCCATAACCAAGATCGACTGGATGGACTACACCGAATCCATCCCGGCGTTCCTTGTCATCATCATGATGCCGCTTACCTTCAGCATAGCTTCAGGCATCGCCATAGGGTTTATCGGCTTCGCGGCGATAAAGCTGCTTAGCGGGAGGGGAAAGCAAGTGCCGTGGCTGGTCTATGTCCTGGCGGCGCTGTTTATCCTAAGGTTCGTCTACCTTCAGGCGCAATAGGATTGACCCTTCGGCTTCGCTCAGGGTCAATGGTGAACGACGCTGAACCATTGACTTTCTCACGATTTCTTGATATAGTTTATGGAACTCATTTCGGGTGAGGGGGACCCAAAATAAGGAGAAGTAATGGCTAACGAGACTGTATTCAGGCGTTACAGAGGCAATCCGATCATAACCGCCAAGGCGGTTCCCCGCGCTAACAGCATCCACAACAGCGCCATCGTCCGTTACAAGGACGGCTATATGGGTATCTTCCGTGTGGATGAGATAAGCATGGACTATACCCTCCATGTAGGAAAAAGCAAGGACGGCATCAGGTGGGATATAGATCCCAAGCCCATAAAGATGAAGAGCGGCGACCCGGAAGTGTCTGTCGCCGCGCACAGCTATGACCCGCGCGTCACGAAGATCGG
>JAGUXU010000153.1 GCA_020061685.1 Candidatus Omnitrophota bacterium | reverse complement strand
GGAAAAAGAATTTGCCGGGATAGAATTCCGCATCTCGCAAAACCAAAATTTATTTATATGCAATATAAAAGAAACCGACGTTTATAAAATATTCCTGAAGTTGAAAGGGATCTTGGATGATTTTTTGCACCCCTCGACCCTGCTCGATGTGGTTTGTTGCAAAGGAGCGCTTACCTGCAATCTGGGACTGTGTAACTCTCCCGGACTCTCCGAGGAGATTGAGAAGATGATGAAAGAGCGCTTTATGGGGACTGTTGCGTTCGGGAAGTTAGGTATAAAGATAAACGGTTGCCCGAACGCATGCGGCCAGCATCCCCTCGGGCTGATAGCCTTTCATGGGATAGTAAGAAGGATTTCAGGCAGGCCCGTGCCCTTTTATAGGTTGCTTTTAGGCGGAAGGAAGGCCTTAGAAAAGACACGGCTGGCAAAGGATATGGATATTTTATTGCCCGCTAAAAATGTTCCGTTGTTTTTGAGAGACTTTATGGGCGCGATAAACAAAGAGTTAAGCGAAAATACCGATATTTATGATTATATCGAAGAAAGAGGCGAGGCGCTGGCGCTGGAATCCGCGGCGCCGTATTTAAACGTACCCGATTATTCACAGGACAAGAACTTTTATATCGATTGGGGCAAGACAGAGGAATTTTCACTGGAGGGCTTGGGGCCCGGTGAATGCGGCAGAGGTGTCTTGGATATGATTGATGCGGATTTATCCGACGCAAAGATCTCCTTGGAAAAATCGCAAAGAAATGATTATTCAGTTCAAGAGGTAAAGCAGGCCCTCTTCTTTAGCGCAAGGGCTCTCTTGGTGGTAAGGGGCTTGGATCCTAAGGATGAACAAAAAGCGCTTACCGATTTCATAGAGAAGTTCGTAAAGGAAGGCGTAGCCCCTTCAAGGTTCTCCGGCCTAAAAGACATCTATGAAAGCCTTGATGAGCGATCAGATGTGAAGGCAAGGGAAAAAGGATTTCTTTACGCGAAGGAATTTTTTGAGACGGTGACCGATCTTTATAATAAGATGGACTCTTCGTTGAATTTTCCCAAATTAGGACAGAAGACCGCGCCAGAGGAGGCCAAGAAGGAAAATTATCTTTTGGACCTGAAAGGCACACCCTGCCCTATTAACTATGTGAAAGCGAAATTATTTTTGGAGAATCTTGAAGTCGGAGATATCACGGATATCCTGCTTGACGAAGGAGAGCCGATACGGAATGTGCCTAAGAGTTTAGAGGGCGACGGCCAGCAAATTATAAAGATAGAAAAACAGGACGGATTTTATAAAGTTACCGTGAAGAAGAATAATTAAGGAGTAAAAGATGAGTTACGTCAAGGGATTAAAATGCAGGGAGTGCGGAAGGCCGTATCCCAAACAGCCGATTTATGTTTGTGAGTATTGCTTTGGGCCGCTGGAAGTAGATTATGACTACGATAAGATAAAGAAGGACCTGACAAAGGAAGCGATCGAATCGCGCCCGCAAAATCTCTGGCGGTACCGGGAATTACTGCCCATAGACGGAGAGCCGACAGACGGCCTGCATTCCGGTTTTACACCTTTGCTAAGAGCGAAAAATCTGGGAAAAGCCCTGGGCGTAAAAGAGCTCTATATCAAGGACGATTCGGTAAGCCACCCCACATTTTCATTTAAGGATAGGGTCGTGGCCGTGGCGTTATCGAAGGCAAAGGAGTTCGGTTTTGATACGGTTGCCTGCGCTTCCACCGGAAATTTAGCGAATTCGGTCTCGGCACAGGCGGCTGTGGCTAATCTCAAGCGATATATCTTCATCCCCGCCGATTTGGAGCTCGGCAAGGTCATAGGGACGCTCATATATAACCCCGTTTTAGTCGCGGTAGAAGGAAATTATGACCAGGTCAACAGGCTTTGTTCGGAAGTGGCTCTGAAATATAAATGGGCGTTCGTTAATATAAATATCCGCCCCTTTTATGCCGAGGGTTCAAAGACTTACGGATATGAGATCGCGGAGCAGTTAGGATGGAGAGCGCCGAAACACATAATCACGCCCTGTGCCGGCGGTTCCCTTATTACCAAGATATGGAAAGGCATCAAAGAATTCCATAAATTAGGGCTTATCGATAAGGTCAATACGAGGATGTATGCCGCGCAAGCGACGGGATGTTCTCCGATATCCACAGCGGTAAAGGAAGATTCCGATATCATAAAACCGGTAAAGCCCAAGACCATCGCCAAGTCGCTGGCGATAGGAAACCCGGCTGACGGCGTGTACGCCGTAGGGGTGACAAAAGAATCCGGCGGGTGGGCGGAGGATGTATCCGATGATGAGATAGTGGAGGCGATCAAGCTCTTGGCGACGACCGAAGGGATATTCACCGAGACTGCCGGCGGTGTCACTCTGGGGGTTACCAAGAAATTGATCAAACAGGGCAGGATTCCCAAGGATGAATCCATAGTGGTATGCATAACAGGAAACGGTCTAAAGACGCAGGAAGCGGTAAGTGAGAGGATCGGCAAGCCCATAAAGATAAAGCCGAACTTGGCTTCCTTTGAAGAAAACGTCCCTCGCAGCCTGAAACGATAGAGGGCTGCTCGGGACGATTTGCCGATCGGAAAAACTATTGCAAATCGGAGGTAAAAATGTCAATTAAGGTAAGGATTCCCACGCCGTTGCAGAAGCTTACAGAAGGTAAGGCAGAAGTAGAGGTAGAGGCCAAAGATGTGCGGGGATTGATAGAGGATCTGGATAAAAATTTTCCGGGGATTAAAGACAGGCTTTGTGACGATAAAGGCAGGATCCGCAGATTTATAAATATCTACGTAAACGAAGAAGATGTTCGTTTCCTGCAGCAGGATAGCACACCGCTCATCGATGGCGATGAGGTGTCAATTATCCCTGCGATAGCCGGAGGTTAAACAGATGGGCCTTAGAGAAGACCAAATAGAGCGATATTCGAGACAGATAATCCTGCCGAATATAGGCGGCAAAGGGCAGGAGAAGCTTTTAAATGGCAAGGTCTTGATCATCGGCGCCGGAGGCCTTGGCTCCCCTTGCGCGTTATATTTAGCTTCTGCGGGCGTTGGCAGGATAGGCATCGTAGACTCGGATGCCGTTGAGATCAATAATCTGCAGAGACAGATTATCCATTCTACCGCGAACGTGAATAAGCCGAAAGCGGAATCCGCGAAAGAAAGGATCAATGCCATAAATCCGGACGTGGAAGTCATTCCCTACAAATTAAGGATCACGTCAAAGAATATTTTGGACGTGATAAAAGATTATGATATAATAGTGGACGGCTCGGATAATTTTCCTACAAGATATCTGGTCAACGATGCCTGTGTTCTTTCGAAGAAACCGCTGTCTCACGGTGGCATATTCAGATATGACGGGCAGGCAATGACCATAATGCCGGGACAGAGCGCCTGTTATAGATGCCTCTTTCCCGAGCCGCCTCCGCCGGGATTGGCGCCCAGCTGCCAGGAAGCGGGGATATTGGGCGCGGTGGCCGGCGTGATCGGCACGATTCAGGCTAATGAAGTATTGAAGTATATCTTAAATATGGGCAACCTCTTGGCCGGAAAACTTTTGGTCTTTAACGCCCTGGATTCGAGTTTCAGGCAAGTGAAGGTTCCGAGGGACCCTAAATGTCCGGTTTGCGGCGAGAAACCTACCGTGACAAAACTTATAGATTATGAGGAATTTTGCCAGTTAAGAAAAAAGGAGTAGAGATGGCCAAAGAGATGATACATTACTTTTTTCCCCAGAAATTGGTTAAGAAACCGGTAATCTATACTATGGCAAAAAAGTTCGATGTCATGCCTAATATCCGAAGGGCAAAGATTACCGAGACCGGCGGCGAGGTGACGTTGGAATTAAGCGGCAAGAAGGAAAATTTAGAGAAGGCGAGGAGATACCTGATAAAAGCAGGCGTGAAAATTGAGCCGGTAACAGGCGATGTTATCGAGTAGTTTTTTTCTTAAGACCATATATTAGGAGGAAGGTCCGATATGGCTAAAAGAAGGCCTCTATAGATAGAGGCCTTCTTTTCATTTTATGAGGCGAAAAATATCTCTTGACATAGGGTAGGGGGGTATGGTATACTCCTTTGATATAAAGGAGAAAATAAAATGAGACAGATTACTACCCACGAGGAACAGCTGGTCTTTTTGAAGAAGATCGAAGGGCAGATCCGCGGCATACAGAGGATGATCGAGGAGAAGCGGTATTGCGTGGACATAATCACTCAGCTGCATTCCATCATCGGCGCGCTGTATAGAGTAGAGGAGGAGGTCTTCAAGAAACACATTGACGGCTGTATGGTCAACGCTTTACGGGGAAAGTCCGAGATGGAAAAACAGAAGAAGATAACCGAGATCGTGGACTTGGTCGCGAGGTTCAGGAAATCCGCCTAATTCTATGAGAAGAATTTTTGTTTTATTTTTAACCGGCGTATTTATAATAGAGAGCAGCATCTTGTGTTCTGCCGAGACGCTCTCGTTGGACTCCCTCATAAAGGAGGCGACGGAGAAGAATCCGGAAATATTGGCGGCAAAGAAAAATTGGGAGAGCGCGCTGGCCCGTGTGCCGCTGGCGAGATCGCTCGAAGATCCCACTGTCGGGATAAAGTTCGAGAAGATGAAGGGCGGCCCGTTTAGATTCGATAAGGCGATGGCAGAGGATCGGATGTTATCCATATCCCAATTCTTTCCTTTTTTTGGTAAGTTACCCCTCAAGGAAAAGATCGCTGTCATGGAATCCCAGATGGTCGCGGCCGAATATAAGGGCAAGGAACTCGAGGTCATACAGAAGTTGAAGTCCGCCTATTACGACCTTTTCATGAATTATAAAGAGATAGAGTTGAATGAACAGAGCCTTGAATTCCTGAGATCCATATCAAGGATCGCGGAGAGCAGGTATATAGTGGGGGAACTTCAGCAGGAAGACCTCTTCAAGATAAATCTTGAGATAGCCAGCCTCGGCAATAATATAGCCAACCTCAGGCGGGAAGGATCAGCCAAGAAGACGCGGATCAACGCGCTCTTAAACCGCGACCCCGAAGGCGACTTGGGTATCCCTGAGTTGAGCGATAGCGCGTTATTTTATGATAATGTCGGAAATTTATATAAATTTGCCATAGAGAACCAGCCGGAACTTCTCATATTTTCTTACGCGATAGAAAGGAATAAGTACGCGAAGTCGCTAGCGCAAAAAAGTTATTTCCCCGACCTCATGGCCGAATTGGTAATGAGGGGGATAACCGCGGGCACTATAGGGCCCTGGGACCTTATGCTGGCTTTCACCGTTCCCATCTGGTTCTGGACAAAACAGAAATACCAGGTCAAAGAGGCGATCGCCGACTTAGAGCAGGCGGAGGCGGCGTACGCGGCGATGAAGAACAATGTCCTCGCCGAGACAAAGGATCTCGCGACCAAGACCAGTATTTCACAGAGCAAGATCGGACTGTATAAGGACAATCTTATCCCGCTTTTGGAGAGCTCGATAAACTCTTCTGTTGCCGCTTTCAGTTCCGGCAAAGGAGAATTGATGACGCTGTTGGACAGTGAGAGGATGCTGGTTGAGGCCGAGATGGATTATTACAGGGCCCTGGTCGAGTATAATATGAACCTGGCCGACCTCGAACGGATCGTAGGCGTGAATTTAAGAGAGGCAAAGCAATGAAAAAAAACAAGAATATCGTTGTCGTAATCCTGCTTATCGCCATAGCGGCGCTGGCGATAGGTTTTGTTCTCGTTCCGCGCTATCACAAGTTCAAAGGCCATGCGGGCATGAAGCCGGAGGCCGCGGCAGAAGCGGTGTATTACTGCCCTATGCATCCTGGTTATACATCGGACAAGCCCGGAGATTGCCCTATATGCGGGATGAAATTGGTTAAGAAAGAACAGATGCGGCAAATGGAGAAAGAGGCCAAGACGCCCAAGGAGATATGCGTGCTCCATAATTGTCCGATGACAAATTGCCCTATGCAAATAACCGGAGACGTGAAGGACTGCCCTTTCTGCGGCGCGCACTTGACTAAAGGCGGGAAGATACTCTATTACCGTAATCCGATGAATCCCGAGGTCACATCACCTGTCCCCATGAAGGACCCCATGGGCATGGACTACGTTCCGGTTTATGAGGAAACGAGCGTTGAAGAGGGCATGTCCATTAACGCCGAGAGACAACAGATGATAGGCGTAAAGAAAGAAAAGGTCGAGAAAAGAAGATTAACCCATCGGATACTTACCGTAGGCCGGATCGCGTATGACCCTCAGCTTTTTATCGCCCAGGAAGAATACCTTCAGGCGGTGAAGGCGAGAGGGAAGATAAACGAGAGCGCCCTTCCTTTAATAAAAGAACAGATAAAATCCTTAGAGGTGGCGGCGAAGAGAAAACTTATTCTCTTGGGCATGAACGAAGAAGAGATAGAAAAGTTGGCCAAAAAGGGCCGGCCACAGGAAAACCTTTATTTGCCCATTGCCGAAGATACGGTTTGGGTATATATGACAATATATGAATATGAGATGGGTTTGATAAAAGAAGGGCTGCCTGTCGAGATAGACGCCGTTGCCTTTCCGGGAGAAATATTTAAAGGAAAGATCATTTCTCTAACGCCCGTCTTGGACCCCATGACAAGGTCGATACAGGCAAGGGCCGAGATCGAGAATCCCGGACATAAACTTAAGCCCGATATGTATGTCAATGTCAGGATAGACATCGATTTGGGCGAAAGGTTAGCTGTCTCCGAGGAGGCCGTTATAAATACCGGCAAGAGGACTTTGGTCGTGGTCGTCAATGACAGAGGAAACTTTTTTAGCCGGGATGTAAAAGTGGGGCAGAAGGCGGAAGGGTTTTATGAAGTCTTAGAAGGTTTAAAAGAGGGCGACACAATAGTTACGTCAGGAAATTTTCTGATCGATTCAGAATCACGCCTTCAATCAGCCATTAGCGGCGAACACGAGCATGGGCAATAGATATGACCAAATTGGTTGAAGACATAATCGAATTTTGCGCCAAAAATAAATTTATCGTCTTCCTCCTGGTCGGTGTGGCAGCACTCGCCGGCCTTTATTCCATGCTGCACGTGCCGCTGGATGCCATTCCGGACCTTTCCGATACGCAGGTCATAGTCTATTCCCAGTGGGACCGTTCCCCGGATATAATTGAGGACCAGGTTACCTATCCCATAGTGACTTCGATGCTCGGCGCGCCTAAGGTCAAAGACATCCGGGGTTTTTCGGATTTCGGATTTTCCTATGTTTATATAATCTTCGAGGATGGCACAGATATATATTGGGCGCGTTCGAGAACATTGGAGTATCTAAGTAAGATAATTCCCCGCTTACCCGAAGGGGTACAGGTTGAATTAGGCCCCGATGCCACTGGCGTCGGCTGGGTATTCCAGTACGCGCTTGTGGATGAGAGCGGAAAAAATTCCCTGGCGGACCTGAGGAGTTTTCAGGACTGGTACCTGCGTTATTACCTTCAGTCGGTGCCGGGGGTTGCCGAGGTAGCGACGGTCGGCGGGTTTGTAAGGCAATATCAGATTAATGTCAATCCCAACGCGCTCTTGGCCTATAAGATTCCCTTGACGCAAGTCATCGAAAATATCCGCAAGAGCAATAACGACGTAGGTGGCCGACTTATAGAGTTTACAGGCGCGGAATATATGGTAAGGGGCCGCGGCTATATCAAATCGGTTAAGGATATAGAAGATGTCGTTATCGGTTCGGGCATGAGCGGCGTGCCCGTAACCGTAAAGCAAGTTGCCAGCGTCTCCTTAGGGCCGGACATAAGAAGGGGCGTAGCGGAATTAAACGGCAGGGGAGAAGTGGTGGGCGGCATCGTAGTCATGCGCCATAAGGAAAATGCCTTAAACGTCATAAAAAATATTAAGGCTAAACTCAAAGAGATCGAACCTAGCCTCCCCAAGGGCGTAAAGATAGTTACGACCTATGACCGTTCCGACCTGATAAGGGCCTCCATAGCGACTGTTAAGGAAAATCTTACGCAGGAATTGATCATCGTCAGTTTTATGATAATATTCTTCCTTCTTCATTTCCGTTCGGCTCTTGTGCCTATAATCGGATTGCCTATAGCGGTCGCAATCGCCTTTATACCGATGAGCTGGATGAAACTTACTTCCAACATTATGTCTTTAGGCGGTATAGTCGTGGCTATAGGCGATATGGTGGACGCCTCGATCGTCTTCGTGGAAAACGTGCATAAGCGCCTGGATGAATGGGCCAAGGGCCTGCGTCAGGGAACCCGCGAAGGGGTTATTATCGGCGCAATGAAAGAAGTCGGGCCCCCTATATTCGCCTCGCTTTTGGTAATGGCGGTCGCCTTTATGCCGGTATTTACTCTGGAAGCTCAGGAAGGCAGGCTCTTTAAACCTCTTGCCTTCACCAAGAATTATTCCATCTTCTTTGCGGCTTTATTGGCGATAACCTTGACTCCGGCTTTGGTGATGGTCTTTGTTAAAGGCAGGGTTTATGATTTTAGACCGAAGTGGCTATGCTCATTTGTAAACTTTTTTATTGGTGGAAAAATCATCTCGGAAGATAAACACCCTATCAGCAGATTTTTGATTAAACTCTATCATCCCGTTGCGCTCGGAGCGATCAAGCACAGGAATCTGGTTGTGGCTGTTGCATTGCTTAGCATAGCGATTACAGTTCCCGCGTTTATGATGATGGGATCCGAGTTTATGCCTCCTTTAAATGAGGGCAGTATTCTTTATATGCCGACTACGCTTCCCGGTTTATCCGTGACCGAAGCGACCAAACTCCTGCAGACGCAAGATAAGATACTTAAATCTTTCCCTGAGGTCGAGAGCGTCTTCGGCAAGGCGGGAAGAGCGACTACTTCAACCGATCCTGCTCCATTTTCGATGATGGAAACGACGGTGGTATTAAAAGATAAAAAATACTGGCGCGAGGGTTTAACATGGGAGAAGTTGATAGAAGAGATGGATAGTAAAATGAAATTTCCGGGCACGACGAATGCCTGGACAATGCCCATTAAAGCCAGGATCGATATGCTGACTACAGGCGTGCGGACGCCCGTCGGAATAAAAATTTACGGTTCAAATTTAGAGGAGATCGAAAAGATAGGCGCCCATATAGAGCGGGTCTTAAAGGGAGTCACGGGAACCCGCAGCGTCTACGCAGAGAGGGTTACCGGCGGTTATTTCGTCGATTTCGATTTAAAGCGCGAACAGCTGGCGCGTTACGGCTTAACCGTCGAAGAGGCCAACGATATCGTAATGTCCGCGATCGGCGGCGAGAATATCTCAACCACGATCGAAGGCAGGGAGCGTTATCCTATAAACGTACGCTATGGGCGTGAGTTAAGAAACGATATTGAAAGGCTGAAGCGGGTTTTGGTCTCTACTATGAGCGGCGAGCATATCCCGTTAGCCCAGATTGCCGACATAAATATCCGGCTTGGGCCCTCGATGATAAGGGACGAGAACGGCCTGCTCTCCGGTTATGTATATGTGGATATGGCGGGCAGGGATATAGGAAGTTACGTCAACGACGCAAAAATGGCAGTAAGGGAGAAAGTGGATCTTCCGACGGGATATTCGCTTACATGGTCCGGCCAGTATGAATATATGCAAAGGGTCAAGGATCGTCTAAAGATATTCGTACCCCTCACAATCTTTATAATCTTTATACTTTATTTCTTCACCTTTAAATCGGTAACCGAGACGCTTATCGTTATGATGTCCGTGCCTTTTGCTTTAGTCGGAGGCATCTGGTTTCTGTTTCTGCTTGGTTATAATATGAGCATCGCGGTCTGGGTAGGTTTGATAGCTTTAGCGGGCGTTGCCGCCGAGACCGGCTCGATCATGATCGTTTATCTTGATGAGGCGTATTCACGCAGGAAAGCGGAAGGCAAGATGCGCGGCCTGCCGGATTTATATGATGCGGTTATGGAGGGCGCGGTGCAGAGATTAAGGCCGAAGCTTATGACCGTCGGCGCCAATATATTCGGACTTATGCCGGTCATGTTAAGCGCAGGTACGGGCGCGGACGTGATGAAAAGGATAGCTGCGCCCTTGATAGGGGGCTTGACCTCTTCGACGGTCCTTACTCTTGTCGTATTACCCGCGATCTATACTGTTTGGAAATACCATTCGGAGGTAAAACATGCCAAATCAGGAAAATAAATTTTATAACCTGACCGCGGAAGACGCGGTAAAGATGTTAAAGAGCGACGCCGATTCGGGCCTTGGCCGGGAAGAGGCCAAGAGACGCTTATCGGAATTCGGCCCCAATCAACTTCAGGAAAAGAAAGGCGCCGGCCCCTTAAGGATCTTCCTCGAGCAATTTCAGGATTTTATCATATGGATCCTTATAGGCGCCGCGCTGGTCTCCGGTTTTCTCAAAGAATGGATAGACGCCTTCGCGATAATCGCCATAGTGATCTTAAACGC
>JAGUXU010000073.1 GCA_020061685.1 Candidatus Omnitrophota bacterium | reverse complement strand
GCGGAATATCCCTCGTGGCTGATGGACTCGGGCAGGATGCCGTAATATCTCCTTTTATCTCCGCTTGGCTTCTTAAATTCATCTGTCATCCGGCTCTTCCTCAACTCTTCCATATATTTTAAGGCGCCAAGGACGTTGGGAAATTTACCCTTCAGGAATTCCTCATCCTTTGTAAACCTGTAATACTCCGCTACGGCAAAGACATATTCGCCCTGGGCGTCATATTCATTGAGGTTTTTGTCCTGCTGGGCGACATAGCCGCCGTTCTCGGTATAGATGATCGGGGGCACCCTCCCATTCTGTTCCTGAAAACTTGTCACCCAATCCACGTATTCTTTCGCTTCCTGCATATGGTCCGCTCTCATGACGGCCGCGGCCATTACGGCGCCGTCGCGCATCCATGTCCTGTTGTAATTCCTCGAGCCGGGCTTAAAACCGGCTTTATCCTTGTTTATAAGTATGTAGGCGAGATTGGACCTGAAGACGTTTACGATCTCTTCCTGCGGGATATTGATCTTCACCCTGTTTAGGGCCTCTTTCCAGCCGCTCTTCGACCGTTCATAGGCGGCGGCGAAGGCCTTCTTATCCGGCTCCGGCTTGAAATTATTTATATCCTCGTCGATCGGGACCATAAACATGAATTCTTTCGCTTCTCCGGCTTTTATCTTAAAATTAAAACTCATCGCGGCGGTGCAGAATTTAGCGATGCTCTGGGCCTTGGCCTTCTTCGGCACGGCGCCTGTCTTTATCACGTCCATGACGTCCGCCTCTTCATAAGACAGGGCGCCGGAACTATCGGGTTTCTCAAGCGAGACGAGGCCGTTCTTTCCGTTTACTTTAATGACGCTGCCGCCACACTCGATATTCGGGATCTCCACAAAACCGCCGAACATCCATGTGGGATTCACCTGAAAGGGCCTTACGGTAAGGAATAGTTTACCGGATACCGGGTCTTTGCCCTTGTTCTGCAGGGAATACCAGATGCATACCGAGGATTTTCCTGCCGCGCCATGCGAAAAGAGCCTTTGATTAAAGGAGAGGGCGCCGTTATCCCATTCCACAGCCGGTATCGGAAGATAGCCCTCCTCCAGGGACTGGCGGACGGAGTTGGCGTCTTCGGCGCTGACCAATTTGTTATCGATATACAAATACGGCATCAGGGAAAAACCGTTCTCATAAAGATCTATCATGCCGTCTTCGCAAAATAACGCTTCCTTCTCGCTATCGGCGGAACCGACTATCGTCCAATAGGCCTGCTCATTGCGCATCCATCTCGGATAATAGCCCTTCGGGGAATTCGCCGCCGCGTAGGCATAATAGGCCTTCGGGCTTAGATCCGCTGATGTGTAGACTATCTCTTCCGGCTTTTTAAAACTGGTTAAAGGCGACGGTGCCTTGCCGTCTGATCCAAATATCTCGAACTCATACAGCGAAAATCCCCAACTGGTGCCCCTGCTTACCCCGTACATGCGCACATACTGGGCGGATACCGGCGGAAAAGTAAATTCGTTCTTTCCGCCTTTCTGTTTGGTGGCGCTCTGCACGACATACCAATTGACGCCGTCCTCCGAGACCTGTATCTGATAGGTCTCGCCGTATGCGGCTTCCCACGTCAGGATCACCTTCTCGATGACCTTAGATTCGCCTAAATCGGCTTCTATCCATTCGCCGTCCCGGAAATTACTGCTCCATCTGGTATTTAATTTTCCGTCAAAAGCCATCTCCGCCGTAAAGACATCGCCTGTAGACTCGTTCTTCGGCTCGGAAGTGGAGGCCTTTGCGGAGACGATAGGCATCCTCTTTAAGCCCGGCTCTAATTCCATGCAATACAGGGGCGGTTGTGCCGCCACATAGACATCGTCAAAATAAACTCCTTTTTCATCTTTCTTGCCGCTTAAGTGTAAGAGGCACTTTATCATCTTGGTGTCCTCGGGAATGGCCGAGCACAAAACGGTCACCTTGGTCCAATCGTTCGTGCCTGTCAACTTCTGGCTTTCCAGCGAACCCAAACAGCCCGTTCCGTCAAAGAATTCTATCTTTAAAAATGCGCTGTTCGAAGTCTTGTCCGTCTTTATCCACACGCTGGCTTCCAGTTTTTCCCCTACCGAAAACCCCGACTTTATCTCCTGAATAAGCGCCCCGCAACCGTCAAACTCCAAAGAAGGGCTATAAGAATATTTTCCCTTCCCATGCTTTACGGATTTTGAGAGACCGTCGGAGATCGCCCATCGCCCCCATTCGGAGATATCGCCAGCCTCGAAACCCGGGTTCTTGATCAAGTTCATACTGCACTCAGCCGGTGAAGGCATAACAATCATCTGTCCGATCAGGAAAAACAATAAAATAAGGATCTTCATTTCTCACCTCTTTCTCTTACATTATATCTCTTTTTTAAGGGGGGTAAACTGATATTTTGAGGAAGATATCAGGGACGTTTCCTGTTTTTCTTAATAAAAACGGCTAACCCTGTTAAGCCGCCGAGCAGCAATGATAGGGTCCCCGGTTCGGGTACTACGTTGACAGAAGCATCTACATTGTCGGTTACATTGACAACGTTAAAATCCGGATCGATATACAGTCCTTCATCCCGCCCGTAATATGAACCGAATATTAAGCTGGTAGGCACGGTAGTTGTTTTTAGGGCCTTGAAGTACGCGCGACCGAATATGCCGTTCCTCGCGGCATCGCTGCCATACATTACCTCGTAGTGGACAGCGTAGGGATCGCCTGAGGTCCAAAGTTGCTGTTGGTTGGCGATTGCCTCAAGGCTGGTATTCCAGCCGGAAAAGTGCTTGGCATCCATGATGTTTGTGCCGGATGGGCCTGAACCGGTACCTGTCATATTGCCTGTATCGGTATCCTGCAACTGGAGGTACTCCTCATCGTAACCGAAGGTGAGTACAACACCGTTAAGTAGGAGGCTCTCTTCGTTATTGAACCCGATGTCGATTCCGAAGACATCGCCTACGTTGACTGTAGAGGCCTGAGGGGCGAGGTAGAAATTAGCCGCGTTGGCTAAAGGGGCAATGCTTAAGGTTAAAAGCATTATAAAGATCGTTATCGATACTCTGGTCTTCATCTTAGGTAAAACTCCTTTCTTGTTCTGTTATGGCTGTCCACTTAGGCCGTAGTTATTCTTTAATATATTGCGGTCTTTGTAGTCGATTATATTGTCCTTGTCAAAGTCCGCCCTTGCGTCCCATTCAGGGCTGCCCAGCGCAGCCCCATAAGATTCCTTTAATATGTTCCTATCTTTATAATCTATGTAATTGTCATTGTCGGCGTCACCGAATAAAAGATCAAAATTCACGCCGGCCGTCTCCTGCCCCGCGGTCACTACTACGTCCGTCACTTTCTGGCGCAACGAATTTGCGGCTTTGGCGGTCAGGTCGTATGTGCCCGGCTCCAAAAACGGGAAGACGTATTCTCCGTCACTGCCCGTCACCATTTGGAATATCTTAATGGGGATTGT
>JAGUXU010000122.1 GCA_020061685.1 Candidatus Omnitrophota bacterium | reverse complement strand
GAAACTGCCGAAGAGGTCAGCGAGAGAAATGAGAAATTGAGCAGCGAGATTGTGAAGATGGGAAACGACAACGGCATCTTGAAAAAAGAGCTGTCCGACATAAAGACGAGGCTGGAGAAGGTTTTGGTCAATGGATAAAAAAGAAGTCCTTTTGGAAAGAAACAAAATAAGCAGGTTATTGGGTACGGAAACCGAAGACGGTAATCTGGAGAGGAATATCTTTTTGCTCAAGTCTTTAGACAGGCAGAAAGACATCTTCGATATCATCGGCAAGGTCTATGTGTTGATAAAAGACGGGCAGGATTCCCAGACGTTCGAGGATATCAAGAATGAGATATGCGGCCTGATAGGCGCCCTGGATAGATATCAGGAAGCGCTTGGCAAAGAGCTCAAGGTATTCGTCAGGAATTTCCCGGATGCCGTCAGAGAAGTGAAAGTATCCAATGCAAAAGATTTCAGGCAGGAGCATCCCAAGGAGATAAGAGTTTCCAACCTACAGGAGATAAAGCCGGAGAAACACCCCGATGAGATAAGCGTCAAAAAACCTCTTTGGTATAAAGAGTTTGATTTTGACAAGCTGTTTAAGTTTTTCAAAGATTCAAGCGTGGGATTTTTTAATCAGGTTAAGACGAGCATATTCAATAGCTTCATCAAGAATGTAAAGCCCAAAGAGGCGATACCCGTCAGGCTGGTGACGGAAGACGGGGAGAAGTTTTATCGGGCCGGTAATGTTTTTGTTGGAGGTGGAGGCGGGATAGACCCTGTCGGGGTAAAGAATATTGCAGGCACAAAAATTAATCCTGCTACAGAAGATGGCAATTTAGCTGGGATAAAGACAGGAACGGATAAGATCCCTACTGACCCAGCCAGAGAAGGCGGGATACTGCAAACAATCGATAATGATATTAAAGGCACGCAACCGAGAGATGTCGCTAAAAGAATTTTAAAGAAAACAATAGCTCTCTCGGCTTCCGGCATAGTTCATACTCCAGCAACAAATAAAAAAATTAGCTTATTTTCGGTTAAATTCTCTTTATCAGCCGATATGACAGATGTTTCGTTTAGATGGACAGCAGGCGGGTCGGATTTTGAAAAATATCTTGCTCCTAAAACAGGCGGACTTTATGGAGCAAACAACCATCCGGATTATATTGAAGGCGCAGTTGACCAGCCGTTATATTGCAATATCACTGGATCGGGTAATGTCCAGGTAAATATCGATTATTTAGAAATATGAAATTTATACCAGGCGCAGTCAATGATTTGAAAATCAAAGGTATTAGAAAATCGAACGGGGAATTCGTCATCGACGTAGAGATGAATAATCAGGCTGAAGCGATTGAATTAAAAGATTTTTTGGCAAAAGACCAAATCGATAAGGTGAAAAATTTATTAAGCCAAATATTTCACGAAATTCTGCCGACTTTGGCAGAGAAAATAACAAAGGAGACTTATGGCTAATATACAATTCGGAGCAATCACGACTACAACCGTAACAGCAAGACAGGATATTTTGAATTATACGCCCGGCGCATCTTCAAAATTAAAACTGATTGTTGTAGCCGGATATTACACCACCTGGTCAGTCACAGAAGCGAATCTGGGAACAGTTTACATTGCGGTTAGCGGCGTAGACAAGTTTGAGTTCAGGATCCAGAACACAGACAACGACACATTAGCAGGTCTTGTGATACTGCCTTTTGGAGACGGAATTCAGTTTTCAGGCTCGGAGGCAGTTTTAATTGAAGTTACGCCAGCCTCAACTACTTCCATGCGCTGGACAGCAACCCAGGTTTACGACCAATAAATATGATTGAAAAAAGCACCATCACAATTGACTCTCAGGATAAAGAAGGCCAGATGCCCGGTCTTGACCAGCCCTGGACAACTGCATATCCGCACAGAGCAGGCAAGACACTCATCGGCTCTTACACAGTGCCAGCGGGCAAGACCGCAAAAATAAAAGGAATCTGGGCATTCGGCCAGTATGCGGATTGTCCTTACATAATAGGCTTGGCAGCAGGAATAATCGGAACAGTTTATTTCCAGGTAGACGGCGCAGCCAAAGCAGAATACCGCATCCAGGCAAATGCAGTTGATTTCACTATCTCGCCAATAACCCGCGACTTCGATATGACCAGAAGAACCTGGAATATGCATAATGGAATAGCGTTTACATCAGGACAAGCAATCAGATTGATTGTGTCTCCGGCGTCTATCGCAGGCCAGGGTTCGCAGCAGGTATTATGGCTGGCAAGCTTTATCGGCAAGGATACTATTAGCGGTGCCCAAATTATCATCAAAGCAAGAACAATCACCACTACAAAAACAGCTAACCAGGTAATCATCACCTATACAGCTCCGGCAAACGGTTTCACCTTAAAGAACATATTTTTGCAGGCCTTTATGGGAGATTATTTTTTAGGCCACGCCCAGTTAAGATTAAACGGATTATTATTCGCCGAATATCCGCTTTATGACAGCCATTTCCGCGCAAGCCCGACCAGACGGCTAAGAGGAGTACTTCCTTTTTACGATGGGGTCAGTTTAAATCCTGGGGATAAATTAGAGGCAAGGATTGATCCGCCTCTATCAGTCAATCAAAAGTTCCATTTTGTTGTTTGGGGAACAGAAACAGACACCGGCGGCGCAGTAACAAATATTTTTGTTTTAAGCGATTAACATAAAAACGAGGAGGGATAAATTATGCCGAAAGCCAAAACCGAAAACATACCGAAAGCAGCTTTGAGGTTCAAGGAGGAAGAAGAACCCGTGGAGATTCTCGCCTCGAAAGAAGGCGAGAAACCGGACAAGCGGAAATTCAGCATGGTCGCCCATAGCGGCAGGATCATGCTTAATCATTGGCTCTGGGGGAATCTCGCGATAGATCTATCCGGAGTCTCAATAGGCCGGAAGAAAAAGCCAGCATTAAGGGAACACAATTCCAATCGCATCGTTGGCTGGACCGAAGGCATTAACATAGATGAAAAAAGAGGTATCGTTGCTGAGGGTATCTTTTCGGAGAAGACGGAGGACGGCAGGCAGGCTCTGGAACTTGCCGACGAAGGCTTCCCTTGGCAAGCTTCTATCTACATCCCGCCTTTGGTAATCGAGAGGGTGAAGGATGGAGAAACAGCCGAAGTCAACGGCCAGAAGCTTAAGGGGCCCGGGACGATATTCAGGAAGTCCGTTTTGAGGGAGGTCTCTTTTTGTGCTTTGGGAGCTGATGAGAATACCTCGGCAAGCGCCCTTAAGGATAAGGGCGATAATATAGATTTAGATGTCGAAATTATAGAAAACCAAAAGGAGGAGGTGGAGAACATGGAATTAGCAGATTTGACGTTGGAGATGTTGAAGACCGAGAGGTCGGATTTGACCGAGGTCATTTTGAAAGAAGGCAGGGAATCCGGCGCTAAAGAGAATCTGGACGCAGGAGTGAAAAAGGAGCGCGAGAGAGTCCTTGCTATCTTGAAAGAGGCCAAAGGATTCGAAGGGATGGGAGATGTTGCCAATGAGGCAATAGAAAAAGGCGACAGCGTAGAGGTTGCAGTCGGCAAATTCAAGGACAAGAGGCTTGCCGAGCTGGAGAAAAACGCGCCTTCCAACCTTGGACCTGACGGCGAAGATTCCGCGAAAGGCGCAAAGAGCCATCTTGACAAGGCAAAGGCCTATCAGCAAGAGCATGGCGGAAGCATGACCGAGGCCTTGAAGGCAACAGCGGAGAAGACAGTAAAGAAATAACTCGTGGTGAGCGTAGTCGAACCACGGGAACTTTTTCGAAAAGGAGGGATAAAAAATGTCACAGCAAATAGAAAATGGATTGAAGACCTTTACCGCGGGCGAGGCCCTGGAAGCTTATCGCCGAGTAAAGTTGGG
>JAGUXU010000054.1 GCA_020061685.1 Candidatus Omnitrophota bacterium | reverse complement strand
CCATATAAGAGCGGCAGTGTTTTGTATCGCAGATGGCGTATTACCTGCGAATAACCGTCAGGGATATGTCCTGAAGATGCTCATAAGGCGGTCTTTGGTCAACGGTAGTTTTCTTGGAATTAAGGAGCCATTTCTTTATAAGTTAGTAGATACCGTGATTCGGGCTATGAAAGGCGGTTACCCTGAATTAGAAAGCAGAAGGGAAAATATAAGCTTAATAATAAAATCCGAAGAAGAGAAATACTTTTCAATCACAGAAGAAGCATTAAGGGGGACGTTCGATACATTGATATTCTCTCTTAGGGAAAGTAGCATAGATACGATTCCCGGTGAAAACGTATTTTATTTTCATGACACAAAGGGCTTACCTATCGAACTGATCAAGGAATATGCCGAGGCAAATGGTTTCAAACTGGATTTAGACGGCTACGAGCGACTGATGGAGGAACAGCGCAGGAAATCGCGCGGCGCCACCAAGCTCACAGGCGATATATTCGCCCAGACCCTTACCGCCGCTGTCGTAAGCGCGGGGGTGGTGACCAAATTCGTCGGTTATGAAAAATTGGAATCAGAGGCGACCGTAAAAGCGATAATAAAAGACAATAGTACCATAAGGAGTATCGCGGCTCCGGCAGATATAGCATTAATTTTGGATATGACGCCGTTCTACGGCGAGTCAGGCGGGCAGGTCGGCGACACAGGCGTAATAGAAGGCAAGGGATTTAAGATAGAGGTTTATGACACGAAACTGATCGAGAAGACGGCCGTTCATTTAGGTAAGATAAAAGAGGGTTCGGTAAAGGCCGGCGATAAAGTAACGGCTAAAGTCAACAAGGAGCGAAGGCTGGCCATCGCCCGTCATCATACCGCGACACACCTACTGCAGGCCGCGCTGCGGAAAGTCTTAGGCCCGCATGTCCAGCAATCGGGTTCGCTTGTGGCGCCGGACAAGTTAAGGTTCGACTTCACGCATTTTAAGGCGGTTGACGGCGGACAGCTTGAGAGGATAGAGGAAGTCGTGAATGATTTTATAAGGCGCAACGCCGCGCTAAAAACGGCCCTGATGGATCTGGAAGAAGCGAAGGGATCGGGCGCGACGGCTTTATTCGGAGAAAAATACGAGAAACAGGTACGTGTCGTGACGACAGAAGGGATCTCAAAGGAATTATGCGGAGGCACGCACCTTAAGGCGACCGGCGAGATAGGGATATTCAAGATAACAGGCGAGGAATCCGTCGCCGCGGGCTTGCGCAGGATAGAGGCGATAGCCGGAGAGGTGGCTTACAGGAAGATAAAAGAGGACGAGTCGGCCTTAAAAGCCGTGGCCGATTCTTTGAATATCGAGCCGTCGAAACTTCCGGCCCAGATAGAGAAGCTGCTGGACCGGATAAAAGACCTTGAGAAGAAATTAAAGGGTTACGAGGCGTTAAACCTCAAAGAGAAGGCAAAAGAACTTGTATCAGCGAAGAAAATGTTGGATAATATATGTTTAGTCGCCAGAAGGATAGACGGCTTCGCGCCGGAAACATTGGCCAGTCTCACGGACGAGATAAAAGCGGATTTGATACAGAACGCGGTCTCGATACTCGGGGGTTCTTTCGACGGAAAGGCGTATATCGTCGTCGGGGTTACGGCTAATCTTGTCAAGTCAGGGATGGACGCGCGCGCGATAATCCAGAAGATATCCAAGATCATCTCCGGCGGCGGAGGCGGAAGGCCGGATCTGGCCCAGGCAGGCGGAAAAGATATATCAAGGATTGACGAGGCCCTAAAGGCGGGCAGAGAGACAATAAAGGGACTTATACAATGAGACTTGTAAGGGTAGGCAGCAAGGAATTTGAGAAATTATGCAACAGGTATAATAACCGCAAGAAGCGCATCACCGATAGCGTCTCCAAGATCATTGAGGACGTGCGGTTCAACGGCGATGAAGCGCTGATAAAATATACCAGGAGGTTCGATAAGGTAAAACTCGCGCCGAGGCAACTAAAGGTCACCGAGAGCGAGACGAGCGGCGCGTTCCAGGATATCGATTCCGATTTCATCGCGGAACTAAAGAACATCACGGAGAACGTCACCAGATTTTATAAGAAACAGATAAAGAAGTCCTGGCGGGTCCTCGATGAGGACGGGGTGATGCTCGGCGAGAAATACCAGCCGATAGAGAGGGTCGGTATCTATGTCCCCGCGGGGACGGCGCCGCTTATATCCACGGTCTATATGACCGTCCTTCCGGCGCGGGTGGCGGGCGTGAAGTCGATCGTCTTGGTCACGCCGCCGAATAAATACCAGAGTGTGGACCCGCACATCCTTGCGGTCGCGAATCTGCTGAAGGTCGATGAGATATACAAGGTGGGCGGGGCGCAGGCGATAGCGGCGCTCGCCTTCGGGACGAAGACCATCCCGAAGGTGGACAAGATAGTCGGGCCCGGGAACGCCTATGTGACGGAGGCGAAGAGGCAGGTCTTCGGCTACGTCGATATAGATATGATAGCCGGCCCTTCCGAGGTCGTGATAATCGCGAACAGGTCGACGAACCCTTTGTTCGCGACGAAAGACCTCGAGGCGCAGAGCGAGCATTTCGGAGGCCTCTCTATATTAGTTACCACCTCGAAACCGCTCGCGAATACATTGAAGAAGGAAGTGGACAGCGGCTATATCATCCTGGCGAAGAACCTTGATGAGGCATGCGATATCGTGAACCGGCTTGCTCCGGAACATCTTCAGATCATGGTAAAGGATCCACAGAAGTGTCTGAAGAAGATAAGGAACGCCGGCGCCGTATTCCTGGGGCAATATACCCCGACGGCGATAGGCGATTATGTCGCGGGCCCCAGCCATGTCCTTCCGACCGGGGGAACGGCGCGTTTCTTCTCCGGGCTGGGAATAGATGATTTTGTTAAGTCATCGCACATAATCTCGTATTCCAAGAAGGCGCTCGAGAAGGCGAAGAGATCCATAGAGAAGATATCCAAGCTCGAGGGCCTCACTAAACACATGGAGTCCATTAAGGTGAGGTTTTGAATGAAAAAAAGGATCGTCAAACACAAAAGAAAGACGAGTGAGACGGATGTCACGGTCGAACTGAACCTTGACGGCACGGGCAAATACCGTATCTACACGGGCGTCGGTTTCCTCGACCACATGCTGACGTTATTCTCGAAACACGGGCCTTTTGACCTGAAGGTCATGGCGAAAGGCGACCTAGCCGTCGACATACATCACACGAACGAGGATGTGGGTATCGCCTTAGGCGAGGCCTTCGCCAAGGCCCTCGGTGCGAAAAGAGGAATCAGGCGTTTCGGTTCAAAGGATGTGGCAATACCGATGGAGGAGGCGCTTGCGCGCGTGGCATTGGACATAAGCGGCCGGCCCTCGCTTCATATGAGACGGCAAGGCAGCCCTATACCTCCCGTGATCTATAGCGTGCAGAGCTACAGCTTAAACGACGCGAAACAATTCCTTGAGGCGTTCGTCAGGAGCGCGGGGATAAACCTTCACATAGAGTACCGCGGCGAAGACCTGCATCATGTCCTTGAAGCCGTCTTTAAAGGTTTAGGGAGGGCTCTTTGCGACGCCACGAGGATAGACCCGCGCGTAAAAGGCATCCCGTCAACTAAAGGAAGGTTATGATAGTCATTGTAGATTACGGGATGGGAAACCTGCGGAGCGTCTCCAAAGCGCTTGAAGAGGTGGGCGGGAAGGTCAAGGTATCCGATGACCCGAAGGCGGTCTCCGGCGCCGATAAGCTGATCGTGCCGGGCGTCGGCGCCTTTAAAGACGCGATGAGGGAATTAAGGGCGCGGCGGCTGATAGAGCCCATAAATAAGTTCGTAAAGAGCGGTAAGCCGTTTTTAGGCCTTTGCCTGGGACTTCAACTTATATTTTCCGAGAGCGAAGAAGGCGGCAGGAACAAGGGTTTGGGTTTTATCAAAGGCCGCGTATTACGGTTCCCGAGAAGGCCGCTTACGCTCAGCGAGGGTGAAGGCGCCCTGAAGATCCCGCATATGGGATGGAACCGGTTGAGATCCGAAGGCAAGTGCCCTTTATTAAAGGGGATACCCGACGGTTCTTATATGTATTTCGTGCACTCGTATTACGCCGAACCCGACGATGACGGCTGTGTCGCGGCTTGGACGGATTATGGCATAGAATTTCCGTCGGTCGTCTGGTCGAAGAATATCTATGCGACCCAGTTCCATCCCGAAAAGAGCCAGAGGCTCGGATTGAAGATATTAAGGAATTACGCGAGATTATGATAGTCATACCGGCGGTTGACATAAGGGACGGCAAGGTGGTGCGCCTCTTCAGGGGGGACTTCTCCAAGGAGACGGTGTATTCCAACGACCCGGTCAAGACCGCGTTAAAGTGGCAGAGCGAAGGCGCCAAACGCCTTCATGTGGTCGATCTGGACGGCGCGCTGGAAGGAAAATTAAAGAACCTCAACTGGGTAAGGAAGATCACCGCTTCCGTCGACATCCCTGTCGAGGTGGGCGGCGGCATAAGGACAGACTCCGAATTAAGGACCATAGTCAACGCCGGCGCTTCATACGCTATATTGGGAACAAAGGCCTGCGAGGATGAGGAGTTCCTGAAGAAGGCGGTCGACAGATACGGCGAGAAGATAATGGTGAGCCTTGATATAAGGGACGGTTATCTCCAGACAAAGGGCTGGGTGAACCCTACGGACATCAAGGCCGTTGATTTCGCCGAGCGCATAAAGAAGATAGGCGTAAAGACGGTCGAATATACCGATATCTCAAGGGACGGGACGCTGCAGGGGCCCGGCTTCGAGAACATATTGAAATTCTTAAAAGAGGTGGAGATAGATATGATAGTCTCGGGCGGGATATCGTCAATAGCGGACCTCAGGATATTGAAAGAATACGACAGGAAAGAGATCATCGGCGTGATAGTCGGACGCGCCCTGTATGATTCAAAGATAATACTGAAAGAAGCCAATAGAGTATGCTCGCAAAAAGAATAATCCCCTGTCTGGACGTCAAAGACGGGCGCGTCGTAAAGGGAGTCAGGTTCCTTGATCTGCGGGACGCGGGGGACCCGGTATCCAACGCCTCTTTCTACGAGAAAGAAGGGGCGGATGAGCTGGTCTTCCTTGATATCACCGCCAGTTTTGAGGACAGGGACACGATGCTTGAGGTCGTAAGGCGGACGGCAGAGAAGGTATTTATGCCTTTGACCGTGGGTGGCGGCATCAGGAATATAGCCGATATCCGCAGGCTATTGAAGGCTGGAGCGGACAAGGTATCGATAAATACGGCCGCGGTAAAAAATCCGGGGCTCATCTCCGAGGCCGCGGGGAGATTCGGCGAACAATGCATAGTCGTCGCGATAGACGCCAAGCGTAAAGGCAAGGCTTGGGGGGTCTATACGCACGGCGGGAGGACCCCTACGGGAAAAGACGCGGTCAAATGGGCTAAAGAGGCCCAGAAGCGGGGAGCCGGCGAGATACTTCTTACGTCTATGGACCGCGACGGCACGAAGAAAGGATATGATCTGGAATTGACCAGAGCGGTCTCCGATGCGGTCGGCATACCGGTTATCGCCTCTGGCGGGGCAGGGACATTAAAGCATCTTTATGAAGCGCTAACCAAAGGCAAGGCGGACGCGGCGCTCGCGGCGTCTATATTCCATTTCAGGGAATTTACGATAAAGGAAACGAAAGAATATCTGCGTAAAAAAGGAGTCGCGGTCAGGATATGAGAAATTTCATCGCTAATCTTAAGTTTGACGGGAACGGGCTTATACCGGCCGTCATACAGGACTATAAGACCAACGAGGTCCTTATGGTGGCGTTTATGAACGATGAGGCCGTAAAGAGGACACTTTCTACCGGCAGGGCGCATTTCTATTCGCGTTCAAGGAAGAAATTGTGGCTTAAGGGCGAGACCTCAGGCCACATACAGAAGGTCAAAGAGATACGCTTTGACTGCGACGCGGACTGCCTTCTCGTGAAGGTGCAGCAGATAGGCGGAGCCTGCCATACCGGCTACCGTTCCTGCTTTTACCGCAAACTGAAAGATAAGAAAGGGAACATACAGGTCTCGGGTAAGAAGATCTTTGATCCCGAAAAAATATACAAAAAATGAGTTATACACCGTCTAAAAAGGAATTCATAAAATTATCCAAAAAGGGAAACCTCATTCCGGTCTATAAGGAGATATCCGCGGACCTGGAGACGCCGGTCTCCGCCTTTATGAAGATAGACAGGAGCGATTATTCGTTCCTCCTTGAGTCGGTCGAAGGCGGAGAGAAGATCGCGCGGTACTCTTTTTTGGGCTCCGGGCCCTCCCTGGTCTTTCAGAGCAAGGGCAGGGACATAGAGATCACTGAAGGCGGCAGGACGCGGCGCTTTATGACAGCCGAGGACCCGCTTGCCGAGATGAAGGATATCCTCAGCAGGTATAAGTTCGTCCCGACAGAGGGGCTTCCGAGGTTTTGCGGCGGGCTCGTCGGATTTATGGGGTATGATATAGTAAGGTTCTTTGAGGACCTGCCGTCGCGCAATCCGGACGATCTGAAAGTGCCTGACGCGACGTTCCTGCTGACCGACACGATACTTATCTTTG
>JAGUXU010000002.1 GCA_020061685.1 Candidatus Omnitrophota bacterium | reverse complement strand
CTGTTGGGGGCATAAAGAATCGGAGTTTTCTATATAGACATAGTCACTGGCTGCGTCGAAGGAAAGACAAGGACCTGTAAGGCCGTAGCTTGTCCAAGAGGCACCATAGACTGTACCGTCGTTATTGTTGGAAGATGAGTCAAGGGCTGTTAGGCCTTGGTTCTCGTTTAAGTGCCAGAGGCCTGATAAGGGATCTGGGAATAGATAGCCTTCCTTGTCGTCTTTGGCATAGTCGGTAATAGAAGGGTTATCGCCGTTGAAGAGGAGTTTTATGCGATAGCCCGTTGTAAGGCCGAGGGCGCTCTCAGGGATGGCTATCTCAAGGCGGTTTGCGGTTATGCCATAGGGATAGAAAGTGCCGGATGACCACATCCAAGAGGTACCGTTTCCTGTGTATTGAAATAGGCTCGCGCCCTGAATAAGATAATCCGCGCCGATAGACCAATCTCCATAAAGGCCGCGATAGCCGGTATTGACGTTATTGTCTGTATCAACGAAGATATTGTAGCGCCAGGCATGATTGGTGAAGTCTATATTGGAGACGGTCTGGTAGCTTAGATATAGGGTATTATCCTGGCTTACTGCCCAGAGAGATGTCCAGTCTATGGGATCTGTGGGGGAGACATCCCCTGAGGAGTCGGTTCCTATGGGGGAGACATCTGTCCAGTCGTCAAAGGTGCCGTCGATTGTAATTGGGTAGGCGATGTTTAAAAACAGGAATGTTGAGAGCATCGCTATGCAGGCCGTCATTACCCGACTTGATCGGGTAATCCAAGTACCCTTCTCTTTGGTGTCTGGATTCCCGATAAAAGATTTCGGGAATGACGTTCTAATGGCTAAAAGATTGCGGGAATGACAATTTTTTCTCTCTGCGGCGAGTATATTCTTTAACTTTGTCATTGGCTCACCTGCTTCTCGGTCTTTATGAGATTTTTATTGCCGTCATAGGTATATTTGGTCTGGTAATTAAACGGGGGCGGCGAGATTGTCTTTGTAAGCAGGCTTATCTTGTTATATTCATTGGTAGTTGTATTGCCATTTGGGTCGGTAACCGAAGTAATGTTGCCGACTGTGTCATATTCAAACCGGGTAACCGCGTTTATATGAGGTGCGCCGCCGTAATCGGCCGTCTTTTTTTCCAGATAACCTGTAGCCGGATAATAGTCGTATTTGGTGATAGTGCCCTTGGGATCGGTTTGTTGTATGATCTGGCCGTACTGGTTATACACAAAAAGTTCTGTCGGCGTCCCCGCAGATACCGCGGGATAAACAATCTTTACAAGATTACCATTCTCCTGATTTGTTATGCCGTCGCCGTTTAAGTCGCCTAAAGTGGCCTCTTCATAATCATAGTAGTAGGTCGTCGTGTTCCCCTTGACGTCAGTGGCCGTCTTTACAAAGCAAAAATTGGGCTCATAGGTAAAACTGCCAACGCGATTTAAGGGATCTTTGACCGAAAGACAATTGCCTTTGCCGTCGTAGGTATAGATTATGGTATGCTCTCGCGCATCGGCTACATAGGTTACATTTATCTTATTAAAGTCGGCATCGTATGCAGTTGTGGTAGGATTGTTCTTTGGGTCGGTAACAACAGTCACATTCTCATCGCCGTTATATTCATACTTTGTGCTATGGCCGTTCTCATCGGTTACGAGAGTAAAACGCAGAGATTCGTTGTAGAAAAAATCCATATGGGGATTGTCATCAGGGTTATCCGGAGTATTGTCGGCATATGTTATTCGCTTGCATTTTAAATAATTGATATCTGCCGGATTTTCATCGTATAGAGAATAAGAAGTCATATTTCCATTGGCATCGATAACGGCGGTAAGCTCCCAAGTGTTGTAGTAAGAATATGAATAGTTTATTTGATTTCCTTCGGGATCGGTAACTTTATTTAAATTACTGTGCCCGTCATATTCGTAAGCGGTGGCCTCGCCGTTTGGCCACGTAATAAAACTTATCAGCCCGTTTCCATTGTAGGAAAAGGTAAGGGTTCTGCCGTTATCGTCGGTTACGGAAGTCAAGAGCCCATTTGTATAGACTAAATTTATATGATTATCATTTCGGTCTGTAATATTTATCGGTTTGCCTTCGGTATCAAAGTTATATACCATCCCCTCTTTGCGTTTTAGAGTCCAGCTGTTGTCGGGGTTTTTGGTTAATACAGAGAACTTTCCTGTAGGAGGCGTCCAGGAAGAGCCGTTCCAGGTATATTTTTCACTCCTGCCTTTCTCATTTATCAATATAGCGGATGTAGATGAATCTTGAGTAACACTCATCCCGTAAGTAAAGCTCCAGCGGCGGCCAAATGCCCCAAAGTAACTGCTTTTGCTGTAATAATGCCTGCTTATCTCAAGCGATAAACCCCCTCTGCCGGGTATCAGCAGATCCTCATGCGAACTGTAAACCTTGCCGCTTGTTATCGAGACGGGATCGCCCGCCGTTGGATCCCCGCCGGTTGGCGGATCTTTTGGAGGACAGGCGAAAACAGCGGTAATCAAAATGAAAGGAATTAGGAAACAGAAAAATGCAAAATGCTTGCGGCAATAAATTAGAACCTGCATAGGACCTCCTGAAAAATTTCAAGTTTAGGGTTTAACGTTTATCTTCTCCATATCCTCTATATTCGCCTTTGCCTGTTGGGCAAGGTCGGTATCTTTGGCTACGTCTACCGCCTTTAAAAAAGAGCTCTTTGCTTGGCTGTAATCCTTCAAGAAGAAATGGCAGCGTCCTATTTGCAGTAACGTCCATTGTAAGGAATTGGTATCAAGGCTCTTATTTTGCTGAAGGCAGTGATTATATTCGGTAATAGCATTTTTATAATCGGCCTTCTTATAATAACACCAGCCTAAATCAAGATAGACTTCCGCCGGAGGCAGAAAAAAGCCTTTCGGGTCTTCAAGAATAGCCTGTTGAGCTTGCTTGAATGCATCTATGGCTAAATCATATCTTTCCAAACCCTGAAAACCGGTACCGGCTAAACAGAAAAGGACCGCTGCCTCTTGTCTGTTTTTAGGCTGTTGTGAAAAAAAATCACGGCAGAGAGTTAAGGCTTCTTCGTGTCTACCTAAATTTATCAGGGATTTTATCATCGGCTTCAAAAGAACAACCTTTTGCTGGGGCGTTAAAGCCGCATCATTGACAATATTATCCTTGCAGGAAATTATATCTTCATATAATGCCGCGGCGCCCTTATCCGTTTTTCTATCGGTTAATTCTGTCTCCAAATAATAAAGGGCTGCCTCTCTTTCATTCAAGTGGGCTTCCAAGTTATCTAACGAAGTAGAGGTAGGGTTATCGAGAGCATAGACAGAAACTGAGGAAAATAAAAGAAAACTGGCAACTGCCAACGTAATCCCAAAAAAGAGCGTGTCTGGATTCCCGCCCAAAGATTGCGGGAATGACATACGCACCTTATCATTGTTACTTTCCGCGAAGGGCTTCACAATATTCTTCTCTTTCTGTCAAAACTTCGCCAAGGGATCCGTCAGATCGTCGGACGTGCCGGCAGCCTTATCCTGACCTGCCGGGCCGTATTTCTGGTAACGGACAAACTGCGTTGAGCGGCTGATACTGCCGTCCCATCTGGCGAAAGCATTCG
>JAGUXU010000051.1 GCA_020061685.1 Candidatus Omnitrophota bacterium | reverse complement strand
GACAGGATAGAGAAGGTCATAAAGGAGATCGACATAAAACCGAACCAGGTCCTGATAGAGGCGAGGATCATGGAAGTCAACAGGGACGTATTGAAAGACCTGGGATTCGAGTTTTCCACCGGCACAAGACTGCAGACCCACGCAACGGATAGGACGCAAGGTAACATCAACGCCGAGATCAATCGCGTCAGCGGCCAGGCTACGAGCAGGCTTTATTCCGAGTCGGATACGAACGCGTTTACGCCCTCTAATTTTGTCCCCAAGGCGACGGGGCTGACCGCCATCAACGCCGGCGCGGAACTCCTGTACACAAAATTATTCGGAAATCAATTTGAGATAATGATACACGCTCTCGAAGAGGATGTCAGGACGAATACCCTCTCCGCGCCGAGGATACTGACTTTGTCGGGGCAGGAGGCCGTTATCCTCGTCGGACAAAAATACCCGATAGTGGAGTCAAGCGTCTCGGGCACTTCCGGTACCGCCACCGTCACGCTGGCTTATTATCAGGATATCGGTATCCAGTTGTATGTAGTTCCGCAGATAACCGGAGACGACAACTTTATAAATATGATAGTCCATCCGGTAGTATCGGCCCGGGACGGCACGGCCACGGTCGGAGGGACTAACGCTTATCCGCTGTTGATCACCAGGGAAGCCGAGACCCAGGTGCTTATGGGAGACGGCGAGACCATCGTGATAGGGGGCCTCTTAAAAGACGTCAAATCGCAGGGCAAGATAGGCATCCCGATCTTAAGCGACATCCCTATCATCGGGGACCTCTTCACGAGGCGGACTAACGATGTCGAGAAGATAGACCTCCTGATCTTTATCACCGCAAGGATAGTCAAACCAGGCGAACTAACCGACCAGGATATGGCCATGGTAAAGAAAGCGCTGGATGCCGGCCAGCCGAATATCGCTCCCGAGAAGGCGGAGGAGAAGAAGAAAGAGGAGCAAAAAGATAAACCGAAAGCGGAGGGGTATATCAAGTCTAAAAATAAAGGGTTCCTGAAGAAACGGTAATGCGGTTATCGTCATAAAAGGCATTAGCGGATTTTTAGAAGCGAATGCCTTTTTATTTCAGATAAGGAGGAAAGATGAAGAGAGATTCTTTGATATTAGGCGCGATTTTTTTATTCCTGGTATCGGCACAAACGGCGACAGCGGCTACTACGGATTTTGAGAGCGCGTTCACCGACGCTACGAATATGAGCGGAAGGACCGGTTCAGGCGCGGTGAAGGATACGGACTATCTTGTCAAGGGCACGACAAGTGTCCTGCACGCGGAGAACATGGCGATACTTGCCGAGATCGATAAATTACATAAAGAGATAGCCGAACTCAAGAAGGAGATCGAGGACGTCAAGGATATAGTCGAAGGTGGAAACTGACCGCCGGGCCTTTAAGATCATATTCGCAAAAAAAGGCCAGATGAAGTACATATCGCACTTGGATCTATTGCGGCTCTTCCAGCGCGCGGCGCGCAGGGCCGGGATACCGCTTATATTATCAAAGGGATTCAGTCCCCGCCCCAAGATAAGCCTTAAGCGGGCGCTGAAATTAGGGTTGGAGAGCGAATCGGAAGAAGGGGTCTTTCAGGTCGCCGCGGAGTCATCGCGCGCCGCGATGACGGCGGAGGATTTCAGGAGCAGATTGCAGGCACAATTGCCCGAGGGGATCAACATTAAAAATATAGAGGTCATATAAATGAATAAAGAGATCTTAATAAACGTCGAGCCGCAGGAGAAGAGGCTCGCGATAATCGAGAACAAGGTGCTTGAGGAGTTTTCTGTCGAGAGGATAGGCGTAAAGCGGCTGGTCGGGAATGTATATAAGGGAAGGGTCAGTTCCATCGTTCCCGCCGTAAAAGCGGCTTTCGTGAATCTCGGCCTGGAGAAGAACGGCTATCTTTATATGGCCGATATCGTCGGACTGGGCCTGGAATTTGACGCGATCGACAAGGAAGAGGAGGAATTGCGCCCTCAAAAAGGGATGCAGCCCCATCAATCTATAGAGCAGTTATTAAAGAAAGGACAGGAGGTCCTTATCCAGGTGACCAAGGAGCCGTTCGGGACGAAAGGCGCCCGCCTGACGACCCATATCTCGCTGCCGGGCAGGTATATCGTCCTTCTGCCCTATGACAGGCACCTGGGGATCTCGCGCCGCATCTCTGACGACAAGGAACGCGCGCGCCTTAAGGACATCTTAAGGCAGCTTGAGGTTCCGAGCGAGATGGGCGTTATCATAAGGACAGCCGGCATCGGCAAGTCCAAGCGCGACCTCTCAAGGGACCTGAAATATCTGCTGGGCGTATGGCGCAAGATAAAGATAGGCGCTTCGCGTAAGGCCGCCCCGGCGCTTCTTCACGAGGAATACGACCTGGTCTTGAGGATCGCGAGGGACTATCTGACCGAGGATGTGGATAAACTCATAATAGATTCAAGGGATGAGTACAGGAAGATACAGCATTTCTTAAGCGCAGTCTCACCGCATTTAAGGTCTAAGTTAGAGCTGTACGAAGGCGATATACCGTTATTTGACAGGAAGGGCATAGAGAAGGAGATAGAGAAGATATTCGAGAGGAAAGTGCTCCTGAGGTCCGGCGGCTATATCGTCATAGAGCCGACCGAGGGCCTCGTCGCCATAGACGTAAACAGCGGCAAATTTACCGAGAAGAGGAACCTTGAGGAGACCGCCTTCGCGATAAATACCGAGGCCGCCAGAGAGATAGCGCGCCAGATACGCCTGCGGGACTTAGGCGGGATAATCGTCATAGATTTTATAGATATGATGCAGGCCGGGCACAGGCGCAAGGTCTTTGAGGCGCTTATTGGCTCCTTGAAGCGCGATAAGGCGAAGACGGATGTCTCGCCGCTATCGGAATTATGCCTTGTGGAGATGACGCGCCAGAGGATGAGGAGGAGTCTGGAGAGCGTGTCTTTCAGGGAATGCCCGTATTGCCAGGGCAAGGGCCTCATAAAGTCGGTGCCGACGATATCTATTTTGGCGTTAAGGAAGGTCAAGAAATATCTGAAGGAGACGAAGAAGAAGCAGGTCGAGCTCCACGTCCATCCCGAGGTCGCCTCGCGCCTCTTTAATGAGGACCGCCCGGCAATAGAGTCCATAGAGCGTACTTTCCGCGGCAAGATCATCGTCAAAGCCGACCCGATCCTGCATGTGGAAGAGGTCAAGTTAATATAACTTAATCATAAATTTCGATTTCCGTCTTTCGCCGCACCGCTTGGTTTGCCCCAGCGAGGCAAACCTCGCTCGAGGAAACTTCTCGCTCGTCCCTCGCTTACGCTCGGGACACCGTGCCCGCTCGAATTTTCAACGTGCGGCTCAAGACCGGAAATCTCCAATTTTGTATCTTATATACTTCCATGAACTTGTATTTCACAGACACAAAGCCGTCGCAAATATAAATCTACGGCTTCATATATAGGATAATAGATAATAGTGCCATCCTGCAAGCGGACACCCTGGCAAAAGGATGTCCTGTTTTTTAAGGATATCACAAATTGTGATATCCTTATTTTGTTAGACCTCTCGCTGTGCTCGAGGTCACCCCGATGGTTCGGCTTCGCTCACCATCGGCCCTTCGGGTAATTTTTCCCATAGTTAGTTGCAGGAAAAATTAGGTGAAAGAAAATCCCTTCTTTTATTGTCTATTAGGGTAAAGGGAGGGATTTTTATGGCTTATATTCTTTTGGATGAATCCGGAGATTTGGGATTTGATTTCAGCAAAAAGAAGACTACGAAATTCTTTCTCGTGGTATTTATGTTTACCGGCAACCTGCGTTCCATCGAAAAATGTGTCAGAGCGGCCCACAGGGAGTTAAGAAAGAAATTCAGGAGAATCCATAGCGTCCTTCATGCCTCCAAAGAAGAGCCGAAGACAAGGATAAGGCTGCTCAAGCAGCTTTCCGGAAAAGATTTTGATGTCATGGTTATCTATCTTAACAAGAGACGGGTTTACATTAAGCTTAAAGATGAGAAGGCAGTTCTCTACAATTATATCACCAACCTGTTATTAGATAGGATAGTCGTTAAAAAGCTT
>JAGUXU010000061.1 GCA_020061685.1 Candidatus Omnitrophota bacterium | reverse complement strand
TCTCAAAGATAAAAAAGAGCGCCCTGGGGAAGGCAAAACTCATGTTCCTGAATTATCCCAATAATCCGACCGGCGCGGCCGCGGACGAAGGATTTTACAAACGGGCGCTGGCCTTCGCGCGGAAGAATAATGTCTTCATATGTTCTGATGCTGCTTATTCCGAGGTTTCTTTCGATAATTACCGGCCGATGAGTATACTGGAGTTATCCGGGGCGAAAGACATCGCCATAGAATTCCATTCGCTCTCCAAGACATACAATATGACGGGTTGGAGAATAGGATGGGCCTGCGGGAATAAGAGGGCGGTCGCCGGACTCGCGAGGATAAAATCGAACATAGATTCAGGCATCTTCCAGGCGGTCCAGATCGCGGGGATCGCCGCATTGGAAGGCCCTCAGTCATGCATAAAGAAAGCGAACGGCATCTATCAGGAAAGACGTGACACGCTCATAGCAGGACTTAATTCTATCGGCTGGAGGGCATCAAAGCCGAAAGCGACTTTTTACGTCTGGATAAAGGTCAGGCCGGGATATGATTCTGCGGCGATGGCCAGGGCATTGCTTGAGAAAGCCGATATAATCGCGACTCCCGGCAACGGGTTCGGTAAATACGGAGAAGGTTATATCCGTATGGCATTGACCGTCCCGAAAGATAGGATAAAGGTCGCGGTACAGAGGATGAAGAAATTCTTAAGGTAAGGGCATTTATCGGTCTAGACTCGAATTTAGGCGACAGGCGTAAATATATCGAGAGGGCGCTGGAGGAATTAAAGCGCTCCCGCGCCGTCGAAGTCATAAAGGTCTCCGGTCTGTACGAGACCGAACCTGCGGGCGGTCCGCCGCAAGGGAAATACTTAGACGGTGTGGCGGAGATCAGGACGGCACTTGCGCCGCGGGCGCTTATGGCCTTCCTGAAAGAGACAGAGAAGAAGGTCGGCCGCACTCCTTCGGATGTCAGGTGGGGCCCGAGGGAGATAGACCTGGATATCCTGCTCTTCGGTGATTTAATCGTGGATGAGCCGGACCTGAAGATCCCGCATCCGTTATTGCATTTAAGGGATTTTATGCTTGAGCCTATTTGCGAGATAGCGCCGGATGCAGTCCATCCGGTCCTGAAGAAGAGCGTTGCGGATATCCTGTCAGAATCAAAAGCAGGCAAAAAGCAATGAAGATAATCCGTTCGATACCGGAGATCAAGAAGGAATTAGGGCGTCACAGGAAACGGGGACGCTCGGTCGGTCTTGTCCCGACGATGGGTTATCTGCACGAAGGCCATCTCTCGCTGATAAGAAAAGCGCGCCAAGACAATGACGTAGTGGTCGTGAGCATATTCGTCAATCCGACCCAATTCGGCCCGAATGAGGATTACAGGGAATATCCGCGGGACCTGAGAAGGGACGCGAGATTATGCAAAAAGGCAGGCGCGGATTACATATTTTATCCGGCGGCCAAGTCTATGTATCCTAAGGGGCACTCCACCTTTGTATGTGTCGAAGGATTGACCAAGAACCTCTGCGGCAGGTTCAGGCCCGGCCATTTCAGGGGCGTGACTACCGTCGTCACAAAACTCTTTAATATCGTAAGCCCCGACGCGGCCTATTTCGGACAGAAGGATGCCCAGCAGTCGGTAGTGATAAAGCGGATGGCCGAAGACCTCGATATGGGCATAAGGATAGAAGTCTTGCCTACCGTCAGGGAGAAAGACGGCCTTGCCATGTCATCGCGCAATTCTTACCTTTCTTCCGACGGGAGGAAGCGGGCCGCGACGATATATCGTTCTTTACAACTCGCGAGAGATTTGATAAAATTGAACGATAAGGATGCTCCGGGTATCGTCAGGGAGATGAGGAAGATGCTCGTTCCCGTCGCCACGAAGATAGATTATGTATCGATCGTAGATCCGCTTACCTTAAAGGACGTAAGAACGATAACCGGCGAGGTCCTGGTCGCGGTGGCGGTTTGGATGGGAGAGACCCGCCTTATAGACAATATATTAACGAGGTATTAGATGCTGAGGACTATCTTAAAATCAAAGATCCACGGCGCCACGGTGACCGAGGCAAATTTAAAGTATACCGGCTCGATAACCATAGACGCCAAATTACTGAAGGCCGCCGATATCCTGCCGAACGAACGCGTCCAGATAGTAAACCTGAATAACGGCTCGCGCGTGGAGACATATGTGCTGGAAGGCAAAACCGGAAGCGGCACGATCTGCATGAACGGCGCGGCGGCACGCTGGGCGCATAAAGGCGACATCGTAATCATCATATCTTATTGCTATGTTGATAACGCGGAAGTGAAGAAGATAAAACCGAGGATCGTCTTCGTCGATGCCAAGAACAGAATAGAAAGGGTAAAAGGTGCCTGAGAACGTACCGAATTCGGATAAAAAATACAACGAGGAACTTAAGAAGAAGATCCTCAGACTGAAAGAAGAGCGGGATGCCGTAATAATCGCCCACAATTATCAGCGCGACGAGGTCCAGGAGATCGCGGAGATAACCGGGGACTCGCTCGCCTTGAGCCAGGCGGCTATCAGGACGGACGCGAAGGTCATCGTCTTCTGCGGTGTCACGTTCATGGCGGAAACGGCGGCAATATTAAATCCGGGAAAGATAGTCCTTCTTCCCGTCATAGAAGCGGGTTGTCCTATGGCGGATATGATCACCGCCGAGAAACTGAGGGCGAGGAAGGCCGAATATCCCGATGCCGCGGTGGTCTGTTATGTCAATTCCTCCGCGCGCGTCAAGGCGGAGAGCGATATATGCTGCACATCTTCCAATGCCATCGAGGTCGTCAGGTCCCTCAAGGATTATAAGAGGGTGATATTCGTCCCGGACCGGAACCTCGGCAAATATGTCCAGTCGCAGGTCACTGACAAGGAGATCATCCTCTGGAAAGGTTTTTGCCCTACACATATCAGAGTCCAGGAAGAGGACATATTGGAAGTCAGGAAAAAGTATCCGGATACCGAGTTCATCGCGCATCCCGAATGCGAGCCGGAAGTGCTGGCGCTCGCGGACCATATCTGCTCGACCGGCGGAATGTTTAAATATATCAAAAATTCAAAGTCCAAGAGGTTTATAATAGGGACAGAGGCCGGTATGCTTTATCGGCTGAAGAAAGAGAATCCCGATAAGGAATTTTTCCTTGCCACCGAACATCTCATATGCCCGAGCATGAAATTGACTACACTTGGTTGGGTGGCGCATTCACTGGAAGAGATGGTCTATAAGGTCGAGGTGCCGGCGGATGTGGCCGAGAAAGCAAAACGTACACTCGACAGGATGCTTGCGGTCTCCGGAGAGAAACCGGTAGCCGCAATAGCGGGGTATTAGATCCGGATGATCCGTATAGGGATAATCGGCTGCGGCACGATCGGCGCGAAACTGGCCAAATACATAGATGCCGGCTTAAAAGGCAAGGCGCAGTTAGTCGCGATATCGGATATAGATGAGCAAAAGACGCGCGACCTGGCAGCGGCCCTGAGTCCGGCGCCGAAGATATCGGAGTCAGGCGCGGTGATAGAGGCCGCGGACCTGGTCATCGAGGCCGCTTCGGCCAAGGTCTCGTTTGATATAGCCAAGAGGACGATAAGCGCCGGCAAAGACGTCCTGGTCATGAGTACCGGTGGGCTCCTTAAGGATTATAAGGCGCTCTTTGAGTTAGCGAAAGAGAAAGACGCGAATATCTATCTGCCGAGCGGGGCGATATGCGGGCTCGACGGATTGAAGGGCGCGAAATTTTCCAAGATCGAGAAGGTAACGTTGACGACGAGAAAACCGCCCCAGGGGCTCAAGGGGGCGCCGTATGTCGTCAAGAATAATATCGACCTTGATAAAATAAAGACCGAGACAGTCCTTTTCGAGGGCAACGCCTTAGAGGCGATGGAAGGGTTTCCGGCGAATATAAACGTCGCGGCGACCTTAAGCCTTTGCGGTATCGGTTCGGATAAGACGAAGGTCAAGATCATCGCTTCGCCGTTGATAACAAGGAACATACATGAAGTCGAGGCCGAAGGGGAATTCGGCAAGCTTACGTCAAGGACAGAAAATGTCCCTTCTCCGGATAATCCCAAGACAAGTTATCTCGCTATACTTTCTGCGATCGCTACGCTCAACGGGATACTGGAGCGGGTAAAGATAGGGACATAAGGATCTTAAAGGAGGGAGGTGAAATAAATTGGCAGAGAAAGTTACGAAAGCCGGTATAAAGAGAGCAAAGGGTTATCTGTACTACATCGACAAGAAGGGGAACATCTCCCGCGCCAAGATGGCCAGAGGCGGTAAGAAAGGCGGAAAGCCCGAACAGGTGAAGAAGGTCGGCATCAAGAGAGTAAAGGGCTATCTCTACTTCATTGACAAGAAGGGCGATGTCTCGAGAGCGAAGATGAAGAGAGGCAGGAAATAGCTGTCATTGCGAGGAGCGTAGCGACGAAGCAATCTAAAGTTCAGAGATTGCTTCCCACTTCGCTTTGCTCGTGGTCGCAATGACATCGCAGTAATTTAAAGCGGCGGAGCAGAGGTCCTGCTCCGCCTGCTTATTTGGATTGAATATGGGAAAAGAGTTTATCTATATAAAAGGCGCACGGGTACACAATCTTAAGAATATAGACCTGAAGTTGCCCAGAGGCGCCCTGATAGTCTTTACGGGGCTTTCAGGGTCGGGCAAGTCATCGCTTGCTTTCGATACGATCTATGCCGAAGGCCAGCGGAGGTATGTCGAAAGCCTTTCCGCCTACGCCCGCCAATTCCTCGAGCAGCTTCAAAAGCCGGATTGCGACAGCATAGAAGGGATGTCGCCCGCCATCTCCATCGAGCAGCGGACGGCCGGCTCGAATCCGCGTTCCACCGTCGGGACGACGACCGAGATATACGATTACTTAAGGGTCCTCTTCGCGCGTATCGGCATCGCGCACTGTTATAATTGCGGCAGGAAGATCGCGAGGCAGACATCCCAGGAGATAGTCGAGAGGATACTCGGGATGTCCCGCCCTTTCAACGGAGCGGGCGGGAGCCAGACGGCGGTCTTTATATTGGCGCCCAAGATAAGGGGCAGGAAAGGGGAATACAAAGAGCTCTTTAAGGAGGTCCGGAAAGAAGGATTTACCAGGGTCAGGGTGGACGGAAAGATATCGGAGCT
>JAGUXU010000009.1 GCA_020061685.1 Candidatus Omnitrophota bacterium | reverse complement strand
GCCCGACTATCATATAAAAAGATGTGGTCTTGCCCGCGCCGTTGGGGCCCAATAGCCCTACTATCTCCCCGCGTTTGACCGAGATCTCGACGCCGTCGACGACCCGCCTTCCGTTATAGGATTTTTGCAGACCCCTTGTCTCAAGAAGATGCATCTAGATACCTTCTTTGGATTTCCCCTGTCCGGCAGGCAGGGGCTTTGTCTCTTCGGGATAGATCATGACCTTGGGCGAACCCGTAAGTATGACCTTCTGCTCCTGCGCTAAATATATCGCCTCGTCGCTGAATGTCCAACTGCCGCCGCGGACGATCTTGACGTTTCCGGTCGCCACGATCTTGGTGACCTCGCGGGTCTTCGAGTCGTAATAAGCGACGGCCTTATCGCAGTATATCTGCCCGCGCTCATCGTCGACCTTCACCTTATTATTGAATTCCGCGTAATTCTTCCCGTAGTTTATTTCCATCGGGCCGTCGCAGATTATCGTCGTGACCGGCTTCTTGGCCGTTATCTTGACGGCTTTATCGCTATATATCTTCTCTTCGTCGTTCTTCCAGTCCAGCGCCTCGGTAGATAATACGGATCCGTCGTTGGAAGTCACCACGACATTTGACTCAAAATGAACGTCGTTAGATGCCCTGTTAAAGACGCCTCTGTCCGCGACAAGGGTCATGTCCACTTCGTCGCCGTAGGCCTTGGCGACAACAGTGGTCAGATTTACGACTTCGGCCATTATATCGGCCGATTTCCCCTCGACCTCCCATTTCTTCTTCCCGCTCTTCTCATAGCCGACGAGCGAGAACGACATCACCTGCTGGTCGGCACCGGATAAAGATTCCTCTGCGGGCGCCTTTGATGCCTTTTCTGGCCCTCCCCCGCAACCGCCGAATAACAGCACCGCCGTTAAAACCAAGATTATCTTACGCATTTTTCTCCCTGAGCAACATCGAAGGGTTCGTCTTCCACCTGTCGTGCACCCACACCCACTGCGACGGGTACCTCCTTATATAAGATTCCTCGACCTTCGACCACTTCTCCGTATTGACCTTCAGGTCCGTTTCTTTGTTTCCGGTTATCTCCAGTTCCAGCGGCTCCTCGACATATATCCTGTGGCCCAATCTCTCGCGCACTATGAACATCGGGATTATCGGGACCGCCGTAGCGAGCGCCAGCGCCACGGGAGCGGTCGGCGTATACGCCGGACGCCCGAAGAAATCTATGAACACCCCGTCTACGGAACTTATGTCTTGGTCGGCTAAGATGGCCAGCGACTGGCCCTCCTTGAGGATCTTCAGGATCGCTTTAGGCGAATCGTCGCGGTATATCACATTGACGCCCATCCCGCGCCGCAGGGAGTTTATGAAATTGTCGTACTTGTCGTACCTGAGACGGCGGGCGAGGACATTGACGGGATAACCCTTAATCCCGAAGTAGCCGGCCAGAAGTTCCCAGTTCCCGAAATGGCCGGACAAGGCGATAAACCCTCTTTTTTGAGAAAGAGCCTTCTCGACTATCTCAAGGCCGTTTATCTTTACATACCTGTCTATGTTTAGGCGGGAAAATTTAGGGACACATAAGACCTCGAAGAGATTTTCCCCTAAATTCCTGAATACCGCCCTGGCGATAGCCCTTATCTCGGCCTCGGACTTCTCTTTTCCGAAAGCGAGCCTTAGGTTCTCCAGGGCCTTCTTCCTGTGGCGCGGCGCCAGAAAAAAGGCGCACTCCCCCATCCGCCTGCCTAAAAATTTATTAATTTTTACGGGGAAGAGAAGCGAGATAAAACCGGCTATCTTAAGGAGGTAATAAAGATACCTCCTCCTGAGTCTGTGCTTCACGACGTATTATGATATCAAAAGGAATACGTAAAGTCAAGAGAAGGAATTACTGCTGGCGGCCGACCCTGAGGACCTTTACCTGTTCCCCCGCCCGGACCGAGACGCTATCCTTCTTTATATCCACGACCTTATAGCCGGAGATCTCGTCGCCTACCTTGACTACCCTCTCGTTTATTATGCAGTACGGCTTTTTGGCGTCCCAGATGATGCCGCTTAAGACAAGATCACCGCTTAATTCGACGGCGCGCGGCCCCATGGTAAACGGGTCCCTTCCCCAGTCGCTGAAGGAACTTACCTTGCGCTGTCTTGATGCCTCAGCCCTTGGCACGGCTGTCTGCGCTGCCGCCTTGGCCGGCGCCGCGGGTTCTTTGTGCCGCGGCTTCAATATAGCCGCGAGCACCATGACTATAAACACCAGGACAACGACGCCTAAGATTATCTTCAGTTGTTTATCTTTGTCCACTCTGATCCTCTAATATATAGGTATAGACCACAAGCCTGACGTTCAATTTAGGCGGCGCCTTCGGGTCCTTCCTGACCTGGAATTCTCCTACCGTCGCGAAATTGCTGTCAAGCCTTTCCACTACGCCGAGGTATTCGCCTAAATTCCTGTATCCGGCCTTCATATTTATCTCGATCGGCAATATCTTATATTTAAGCTTGCCTTGCTGCGATATTATCGCTTTCTCCTCCTGAGGCATTATCGAGACGAATTCTATGTTCAATCCTTTACCCTGTCTGGTCAGCTCGTCCAACACCGCCGAGGTGGAACTCTGGGAAGGCAGCCTCCTGCGCAGGGCATCAAGCTCGGCCTCGATGGCGGACTTATCCGTCTTCAAAGAAGATGCCAGTTTCGTCCGGTTCTCGATGAGCCGGGTATCCATCTTCTTCCATTCATCTTTCTTTACGGCGATCGACTTCCTCATCGGGGCCAGAAGCAGCAAAGACAAGACGATAAATAAAAGGAGCCCTCCGCCTATCGCGACAAAGACATTTACCTTCTTTGTCCCCAGCGGGCGCCATGCTATCTTCTTTAAAATACGCATTTTATCTCAAACTCCGATCTCGCGTTTTCGCCCTCGCCCATCTTGGCGTTGACGAGGGATATCTGCCTGAATACCCCGCCCTCCAAGGCCGCGATGAGGCCGGAGAGCAGTTCTTCCCGGTTTTTGGCGGTTCCCGCGATCTCGCCCTTCAGGAATAATTCGTTGTCCTCCATCTTCATCTCGGTAAGGACGGCTTCCTTCGGTATCTTGTTGCTCATCTCCCTGAATACCTCGTTCCAGGGCGGGGTCGCCGAAAGCAGGCCCCCCATCAGGGCCTTTCTTTGAGAGACCTCGCCTTTAAGGCGTTCATAATTAAGGACTACCTCAAGTTGCGGCAGCATCGCCTTTAGCTCGAAGTTTCCGGCATTTATCTTCTTCTCGTAAGTCGCCAACTGGATACGCATCCCGATAAGCGTAAGGACGAGGCCGACGACCACGGCGGCGATGACAGATTCGACCGCCGCATGCTCGAATGTGCGGACGGTCTTCCTTTTGAATTCGAAGGGCAAAAGATTGATCCCTTTGCCTTCGCTCAACGCTGCGCCGACGGCAACCCCCAACGCCAGGGAAGCGGACTCCGTAAGCCCCTTTCTGACATTAATGCCTTTAAGCGGGTCCCCGATCGAGACCGGGACACCGAGGCCGTCCTGTAAAAATCCCGGCAGCCCCTTAAGCTGGGCTCCTCCTCCGAAGAGCGCCACCGACATGACCTTGTCGCCCTCTGATTCCTCGCGATAATATTCAAATGAATGTTCTATTTCCTGAAGCAACCGCTCCACGGCCGGGCGTATCAGGGATATAAGCTGCGAAGATGAGATCTTTCCCTCGATCAGGTCCGGAGCCGCTTCCTTCGGGATGCCGTATTTTATCTTTATCTTATCGGCGTCTTCCGCGCTCAATTCGACGCGCCCCTGCTCCGATACCAGAGGGGCCATCATCGCCTTGGTTATCGCCGTGCCCGCGAAATTTATCTTCCTGTGAAACTTCAGGGAATTACCCTTGAGTATATTGATCTCGGTGAACTCCGCGCCTATGTCTATGACAGCGAGGGTCCCTTGCTTTCCCAGGTCCTGGCGCCGCGCCAGGAACTCAAGGGCCAGAGGCGGCTCGGTGATCGAGATGGGTTCTATCTCGGCGTCGATCAACAATTTCATGAGGGCATTTACGGTGCTGTTCGGGCATACGGCGAGTTTTACGTCCAGCTTCTTGATGCCCGCCTCTTCCAATTCCTGCTGGACCTCATATCCCAAAGACGCTTCTTCCGGAGGGCAGGAGATCTTATCCTTCGCTTCCCATTTTATCGCCTCGCCCAATTCTTTGTCCGGCATAACCGGGACAGTCAGGTAGCGTACGCAGGTCACCGGGCAATCCGCGACTCCTATGACCTTGGCGCCTTTAAGTGACATCCCCGCAACGGCTTTCTTGATGCCGTCGGCGCGCGCGACCACATTGGCTCTCCTTAAGGTCAGATCGCCTGCGATGCCCGCTTCTATCTCTACGGCTTTTATAGAAGAGGTGCCGACGTCTATGCCTATGTAGACATTCCTCTTCATATTCGTGACGGGATTCATCATTCGTAATTTTCCTTCCAGTAGCCGGTTGATGTCGTGTCGCCTGTATAATTCTGGAACGTGCGGCTGCCGTCGTTTCCGACTATCGTCTTGACGCGCAGATTTATATCGCTTGTTATATCGCCCGGCACTGTTATCTTGCCGACGGATTCTATTTTATAGACCGTATTGGCGTAACAGAATTCGGTAGTCACTCCGTTAACAGCGCCCGCGCCGGCTTGAGGCACCAAAGATGAGGCATCCGCGTTATCAAGGACCCTGTTTCGCTCGGCGGGACTCAAATATCCGCGACTCAAAACAAAATCATAAAAATCACTTGTAACCGCTGTGTCAAAATGATAAAAACATGTAAAAGGCCTATTATCTAGTATATCAGTCGCTAAACTCGCGGGGTCAGAACCTCCTAAGCTCAATGGGTCAAAGATGGCTTCAAGGACCTCACGCGGAGCGGTATTTATATTTACAGGCGCGCGAGAGGTAGCAGTGGTCGCACTTGGCGGCCTGTAAGAGTTGGTATTAATAAAAGAATAGACCGTAACATAATCTTTTATCAAATTATATATAGTTTGCGTCATGCCGGTGACCCGCTGTAATTCTTCAATCGAATCAAAAGGATTTGTAAGGGCGGCTCCCCGATAATTAACGATATTCGTCGCCACGGTAGTTGCGGTGCCGGCTGCCACACCATGCTCCTGCATCAACCACCTCAGCAAAAGTTGCGAAGCGTAGTTTAAGTGGACCTTTCGCGCTTCGTCCGCTATCGAAACGGATTGAATAAAGCCATCGCCTAAAGTTTTTGGAAATACATCATAAGTACCCGTAAACCATGGTTCGGTATCGGTATCTACAGTATAAGTCACCCTTAACCAAATAGCATCGAGGTTAACATTCCGGTTTCCGGCAGTCCGTTGAGCACGCAAGGCAAATGCAGCGTTCATAATAGTCGGCCAAGTCCATGTCCGGTCAGCCGTAATATCCACGGAATTAACGCTTAAAGTGGTTGTATTCGGGAGCGCCCAAGTCAGTGCCGTACTGCCCGGCTGGGGAAAACCGCCGGTAGTGCTATAGGAAACCTGCAAGGTCGCTCCTGTGCCGCCGGTCGCCCTACTTGCCCTGACAAAAAGAAAGACAGAGATAATCTGCGTTTGTGTATAATTTGAATCGAATCTCTGCAATTGCGCGATATCGCCATTAGCGTTGATCGTTGCGGAACCGCCAAGACCGGTCCCCTCGCCGATATATCTTATCCGGGCCAAATTACCAATACTGACCGAACCGGCAGTATCAGACCCTCTCAAATCCGCCACCCCCTGCTGTGAAGTGGTCAAGAAGTCATTGCGTATCTCCCTGAACGCCCTCTCCACCCCTGCCTGCGCAAGGTATAATGTCTTCGTATCGTCCAACTGGAAACCTATCCCCCTTGTCTCGGAAGTAACATAATAAGCCAGCGCCATCACCATCGCCGCCAAGACCAGCATAAATACAAGCGCCATGATCATTACGAATCCCGAGCGTCTCATATTCCCCGCGGCCGTATCTTCACCAGATACTGTAACGTCTCGCCTTCCCTTTGAAGCTGCAAAGTAAGCTCGACCACCCTCACCGAAGATGCCGTGACCGCAGGAGGCGGCCCCAATAACGTATTGTTAATATTGTAATACTGGAACTGCGCGTTCTGTATATTCCTGGCCAAGTCTGTCGTCACCGTCGCCGGGGGCGTTATAGTTATACTGGTCCTCTTAAGATTCTCACCAATCACGCCGGACCAGGAATAACTGATAGTCTCATTCTCTCCGTTATTATCCAGATCGGCCTCGAATGTAATGCTGTTTAGGCCCGCGGCGGTGATGCGCGTCGCCTGCTTCAATTCCTCGGTTATGATCCTTAAGCTGTATGAGGCCTCTTTCTTTATCCCGCCGCTTAATATGCCGGTGTCCCATGCCCTTAAGCCGACCACGAACGTGAGCCCTATCGCGCCCAGCAGTATAGACAAGAGCGCGATAACCAAGATCAATTCGATTAAAGTAAAACCCTTAGATGTCCGAGACATATGTGACCAGTGATATCTTTACGTCTCCCGCCCCGGGAGTCACGTCATGCGGCCTTTCGTTCCAGTAGACATTGACCGTGACCTGTTTCATGTTCGTTACCGGCGTGTTGTTGTCTACCTCTACTTCCCTCTCAAAGAACGTATAATTCGGGACCTGCGCCCTCGCCTCGTCCACGACAGAGCCGTAAGCGGTGTTACGTATCTGCTCCATCTTCTCCTGAGCCAGTCCCGTGGCGATCAATGTGTTCTGGTTCTCCGCGCCGCCGTATATCGTCATACTGAATATCTGTAAGAGCGCGACAGCGCCCGCCGAGAATAAGACTATGACGATCAGCAG
>JAGUXU010000060.1 GCA_020061685.1 Candidatus Omnitrophota bacterium | reverse complement strand
GGAGGAGACGGCGGCACGTATGATATAGGTCTTCAGTCGCTATCCGGAATGCTCGAGCGCGGCCACAGGATCCTCTATGTATGTTATAATAATGAAGCATATATGAACACCGGCGTCCAGCGTTCGAGCGCCACACCGAAGGGCGCGCAGACGACCACGGCGCCCGTCGGAAAACAGAGCACCGGCAAGAAACAATATCCTAAGGATTTGACCGCTATCGCCGTCGCCCACAGGATCCCGTTCGTGGCGCAGGCATCGCCCAGCCACTGGAACGACCTGATAACAAAATCCGAGAAAGCGTTCTCGGTAGACGGCCCGGCATTTATGAACGTCATCTCGCCGTGTCCGCTCGGTTGGGCGCACCCGTCCGATAAGACGATCGAGGTCGCGAAACTAGCGGTCGATACCTGCTTTTGGCCGTTATTCGAGGTCGAGAACGGCACGACATGGAAGTTGAGTTATAAACCCGCCGCCAAGAAACCCATCACCGAATATTTTAAGTCGCAGGTCCGTTTCCGTCATCTACTGCGCCCGGAAAATTCCGCTATAGTCGAGGAGATACAAAAGAGGATAGACGAGGACTGGGTAGCGCTGTTAAAGAGATGCGGGGAGCAGGCCTGATTTTAGCAAATCCTACGCTTGAAATTTTCCCTATTTTGGTCTATATTGACAGTATGATTTTCTGTTCTTTTGATATGGCATAACCGCTCCCCTGTAGCTCAGTTGGTAGAGCAGCGGGCTGTTAACCCGCGTGTCCGAGGTTCGAGCCCTCGCGGGGGAGCCAATATTATTACGATAAAAGTTGCAGGCGGCCTTAGTTTGAGGTAAAATTAGACAAAAGGGAGGACATATTGGCCAGAGACAATTATTCATATAAAAAGTATCAGAAAGAATTGGCAAGGAAAAAGAAGCAAGAAGAAAAAAGGCAAAACAAGCTGGCTAAGAAAAACGCACAGACCAAAGCGGAGCCGGAGCAGGCTCCGAATGAGGAAGTAGCCGGCTAAAAAAGGAGGTAGGTAGCATGGGGTATCAAGGTGGCGGTGGTGGAGGGGGCGGTCGCGGATTCGGCGGCGGGCCGCGTGAGATGCACAAGGCGGTTTGCGCGGAATGCAAGAAGGAATGCGAAGTTCCTTTCAAGCCCAGAGACGACCGTCCGGTATACTGCAAGGAGTGCTTTTCAAAGCGCAAGAACGAAGGTCGTTAAAAGTAGAGATTTTGCCAGAAAGCCCTGATTGAGTCAATCGATTAGGGCTTTTTCTGTCTTCCGGAGGCCAGGATCGGAACCTTATATACAAAGGATGGGGTAGGTATTTCTTACGAGCATCTTAAAACAGGTTCTGATGCGGTAATCGTGGTATGTCCCGGCTTTTTTAACAGCAAAAATAACAGATGGATGCGCAAAACAGCAGAGATGGTTTTGCCTGATTATGACAGTATAATTTTTGACTTCAGGGGGCACGGTGACAGCGGAGGTAAATTTTCTTGGTCTGCCAAAGAACATCTTGATCTGGATGCGGTATTAGATTTTGCGGTGAGCGAAGGTTATGAACGGATAGGCATAATAGCATTTTCTCTCGGGGCGGCCGCCTCGATCAACGCCGCCTCTAAACGGGACGATATAAAGAGCATGGTCCTGATAAGCTGCCCGACGAGTTTTTGGAAGATCGACTATCATTTTTGGGAGCCGGAGATGTTCTCGGACCTGAAAGATAATCTCGAGTGCAACTGGGAAGGGAAAGGGGCAAGGGTCGCAAATTTCATGACGGCAAAGCCTAAGCCGCTGGATGATATTACAACAGTAAAGGACACCGCAATACTTTTTATTCATGGAGACAGCGATTGGGTGATCAAGCACTATCATTCAAAGAGGCTATATGACGCCGCGAAGACGCATAAAGAACTTCAAATAATAGAAAAAGGCCTTCATGCCGAAAGGCTTATCCAGCAATATCCGGACAGGATGAAAAGTTTGATGCTGGGGTGGTTTTCTGATACAATGAAAGAGAAAGCAAGGCCAAAGTAATAAAGACTAAGGAAGAGGCGTCTTGTGGCTATACGTAAGATCGCGGCGATCATATTAAGCCTTTCTTTTCTTGCGGGTTGTTCAACCGTCCCTTTTAAGGGTACCGCTGCCGGCCCGCAGGATAAGCTTTACCGCCGTATCCCTTATAAGGTCGACGGTGACTACAGGATAATCAATGCATTTTACGCGACCGACCGTAAGATAAAAGAGAAAGAGGGCGAATTATATTTCAAGCCGGAGATGGACACCGTCCTTACGACAGGGACGTTTGAGGCGAGGATCGACCCCGGTTTAAAGATACAAAAGGTGCTTCCTAAGAAGCTTAAGAGAAAAGGCACGGTCGGCGTACAGGAAGTCGTGAAGCTAAGCGACGAGGCGTTCATAAAGAGCCTTTCAGAAGCGGTCGGGAAGTCCCCTCACAAGTCATTGCTTATCCTCGTTTACGGCTTCGAGGATAATTTCGAGCTGACTGCCACCAAGGCCGCTTATTTCGCGTATCTCCTGGATGTCGATACGCCCGTACTTCTCTTTGACTGGCCGGGCGACCAGCCGGCCACCCCATGGGGCTATAACAAGGCACGGAAACTTGCCACTGCCTCGGGGCCGTACCTCGGCGAGCTCCTGGCAAGGATAATCCGGGAAGTCAAACCTAAAAATTTATGGATGGAGTCTTCAAGCCTGGGCTGCCAGGTCGTCTGCGACGCATTTGAATGGATGTATCGGCACGAAGACCTTGCCGATGCCGACGCGGAGATATCCCATGTTGTCCTGTCGGCGCCGGATGTCTCAGAAGACGAATTCGACAATAAATTTAAAGACGAGATGGCGGCGCTCACGGGGAAACTTACCGTCTACGTATCATCGAATGACAGCGCGCTCTTAATGGCCGAGATCATCAACTGGGAGAAAAAAGTCGGCCGCCAGAACCTAAAAATAGAGCGGTACGATCAGTTCGAGGAGGCGAAAGACCTCTTATATCTCAAGTCTCTGGTGCCCGACAAGATCTCTATGGTTGACATGTCCCTGGTCAATAAGGCAAGTTACGGCCATGGGTACGACCTGGAGATCCCCGAATTTTATGATGATTTCTATATGCGCATCTTTGAGGCCTCTTCGCATAATAACAGGCGGCTCTATCTGATCAACGTCAGGGAGAATGTCGATTACTGGATAATGCGCAGCGACCGATAAAGGATATTGTGAGAATGCCTAAAGCCGCCATTAAAAGGATTTTAGCATCCGTCCTGCTTTTATCGGCGATCTTTATCTGCTTACTATGGGTTTCGGTAAATTATTTTTTTATCCCCAGAGTAGCGATCCCCAAGCTCCAGGAATATCTATCCGCCAACATGAGCGGCCCCGTTAAGTTGACCATCAAGGATATCTCATTCCAGCCCCTAAGGGGTTTTTTACTCCACGATATAGAGCTCTCAGGGCCGGTGGCCTTAAAGGAAAATCACATCCTGCGCGCAAAACTGGTAGATATAGACCTTGCTCTGCTGCCGCTATTATGGAAGCAGATAATAGTAAAAAGATTT
>JAGUXU010000065.1 GCA_020061685.1 Candidatus Omnitrophota bacterium | reverse complement strand
TAAGAAATGTTACGTTTCTTTCGACCTGAGGCCGGCGATCGTCACCAGGCCCGGCGTAGCCCTGTATAGAAAGACCGTGATCGATGCAGATACGTTAGGGCTTTATGTCGGTTGTGAGCGGCCCATGTTTTTTGACAGCCCTTACCGCATAAATTTCCAAGTAAGCCTTATCGACAACGCGGATCAGGAGCATTTCCTCTGCGGCAAATCCGTCTCGCCGATGCATAATTGGGAACATACCAAGTGGGTGGACATAGAGGCGGACGTAAAGCGATTTCTCGGGCAGGAAGTCACTATTCGCTTAAAATCCTTTTCTCTGCAGCCCCAGGATCAACGCAAAAAGATATATTGGGGCATACCGTCATTAAGCAGCTCTTCGCGTTTAAGTAAGGCGCGGAAGAATATACTGATCCTGTTGGACGGATGCAGGCCGGATTATCTGGGGTGTTATAATGCAGCGAGGCAGAATGCGTCTCCCCATATAGATAATTTCAGCAAAGACGCGGTGATGTTCACGAACGCATTCTCTCAGGGCACATGGACCCTGCCGTCTTTTATCTCCATGTTCACGGGCTGTTTTCCATCTACGACAGAAACATGGCACCCGAGGAATTGCAGGCCCTTAAACGAAAAAGCACCTATCCTCACAAATTATTTTAAAAAGGCGGGCTTTAAGACCGCGGCCTTTGTTTCCCATCAGCGCGGCCATCCCAATTACGGATTTTCAGAAGGATTCGATTCCTATTATATCTCCCAGAGGGATTTTTTTAACGGGGTTTCTACGGCCGCGGATCTGGCCGATAAGGCTATAGATTTCCTGGAAAACACAAAAAACGAAGACGTTTTCTTATTACTCCACATTTTTGACACTCATGCCCCTTTTGAAATTACAGACTACTCATTGGCCAAAGAAGAGTTCGAGAGATCTAACGATAACGCGCTTGATGATAAGTTCTGGAAAGATCCGAGGTTCTTATTCAGGGGTTCTATCAGGGATGCGGACCTTTGTTTTTCCCGTTTCATCGAATATTTAAATATGCGGGGTTGGTATGACAGCAGCGCTATCATAGTCAGCGCGGATCACGGCAAGTCGTTCGTCAAGCATAGATCCGGCCATTTGGTGTATGACGACCGCATTAGGGTGCCGCTGTTGCTGAAATATCCCGCGGCTTTTTCCGTGGGCAGCCGGAAGATAGATATCCCGGTAGAGGCCACCAACACGTTTCTGCCCACTTTTTTAGATATCAATGGCATTATCTGTAAAGATAGCATAGACGGTGTTTCGCTGCATACTTATATCAAGGGAGATAAGTATAGAAAAGGGAACAGGCAAGAAGATTACGCGATAAGCGAGGATGTATTCCCGGATTATTATTCTGTAGCATGCAGTACGGCGTCCGATAAGCTTGTCGTTTCGTTGCTGGGCCCCAAGGCTAACCGTGAAAGGTGGAAAGGCAGGAAATCTTGCAGGATCGTCGAATACTACGATCTGATAAACGACAGGAGCGAATTAGAGGATAAGAGTGCTTCCGGCGAAAAACGAGAAAGGGTCGTTTTTCTGGAGAAGGAAATCGATAATTTTCTAAAGAACAAGGAAATCCGGTTTTAAGATGAATAAGATGAAAGTAGTGGTCACGGGAGCGTCTGGATTTGTGGGAAGGAATCTGCTGCTTAGGGTTCCGGCCGACTGGAAGGTTTTCGCCGTATTTAATTCTTCCGCCGATTTCAGGAGTTTTGTCAAAAGACACTGCGGGCGGAATGTGATCCCCGTTAAATGCGACCTCAGGGATAACTCCCAGGTCAAAAGGCTTAAAAACAAGATCGGGGGAGAACTGGATCTGGTCTTGTATTTCGCCTCGAATACAAATCCTACGTATTCGGTCGAGGAGCCGGCCTTCGATCTGGATTCCAATGTCTCGGCGCTTATAAACTTCTTTGAGAATTTTGTGTGTAAAAGAGCGGTATATTTCTCCTCTCTCGCGGTTTACACGGGCCTCAAGGGGCCGGTCACCGTCGATTCGAGGATTAACCCTTTATTGCCTTACGCTATTTCTAAAGTCGCCGCGGAGCAGTACATAAAATTTTATTCCGGTATAAAAAAACGCATCTCAAGCTATGTCATCATCAGGTTTTTTGGGGCGTACGGCCCTTACGAGTCCGGGCGGAAGATATTCACCAAATTGATAGAGGCGTTTTTGATAAAACGCGAAAGCAGGTTCAAGGTCAGGGGAGACGGAAAGAATTATTTAGACGCGATGTATGTAGAGGATGCGGTAAACGGTATCCTTAAGGTCGCCGGATCAAAGGTATCGAATATAACCGTTAATTTCGGGTCGGGAAAACCCCTCACAGTCAATGAGATGGTCAAGCTGGTAGGAAGTATATGCGGCGTTAAAGAGTTGACGATCCTTCATGAAGGAAAGGCCTATGAATATGGCAGGTTCCGTATGGGTTCCAAAGATATGAAAAATAAGTTTTCTTTTGAACCCGGGATATCCCTGGAGGCCGGGATCAAGAAATTCGCGAAGTTCTTAGCCGAAGACCGGAGAAGATGAAAAAAGCGTATTTAAACACGATTTACTATTTTTTAAGGGCCTATAAAGGATTATTTTTACTTGTCCTTTTATTCGGCACGGTAACCGCGCTTTTAGAGTTTTTGACCTTAGCCGCTCTTTTGCCGGTATTTAATTTAATACTGGGGGTTTCGCAGGCCTCGGAGGGGGGCGCGGTATTTTCAGGCATTAATCGGTTGCTGGCGAGCCTTCCTTTTGAAGACAATATAATAGCGGCATTCGCGCTGCTCATCATCCTGACCTTATTAAGGGCGGTCTTCGGGATCATAAGCGAATTCCTTACCGCCTTCACCGGCGGCAAGATAATGTATGATACCAAAAATGAGATGCTGGGGAAATATTGCAATGCCCCCTACCAGTTCTTTTTAGATACCAAGCAGGGCGAGGTCCTATATAACGTAGTCAACGCGCCTAAGAAATTTGCGCAGGTCATATATAAGATCCCGCGCCTGTTCCTTGAACTGCTTAAGATTATCGCAATAGTTTCATTGCTGTTTTTTATAAATGTTTATGTCACGCTTATCCTGATACTGCTTAGCGTAGGATTTGATGTCGTTATAATACTTATATCCAATAAAATTTCGTATATCTTAGGCAAAGAGAGGTTGGATCTGGAAACGCAGCAGACCGTATTTATAAACGAATTGTTTAACGGCATAAAGCAGATCATCATTTACGGCGCAAGAAATACTTGGAGGGCAAAGTTCGAGAAAGCAAATAAGAGATTCGCGGATATTTTTATCAAGGACAATACCTGGATCGGGACCCCGAAATTCGTCATCGATATCTTCGGTTATTTGGCGATATTTATCGTCGTCATC
>JAGUXU010000049.1 GCA_020061685.1 Candidatus Omnitrophota bacterium | reverse complement strand
CCCGGTAGGATAGAAGACGCTATCAAAGTAATTAACGAAGAGCTCGCCGAACGGCTGGAATTCTTCCGCTCAAAGGGAAAGCTCCTTGAAGCCCAGCGCCTGGAACAGCGCACGAAATACGATATGGAGATGCTGCGTGAGATAGGTTATTGCCACGGGATAGAGAACTACTCGCGCCATTTGACAGGCCGTCCGGCAGGCAGCCGGCCGTATTGCCTTATAGATTATTTTCCGGACGATTTCCTTACGATAATCGACGAATCCCATGTGACCGTCCCGCAGGTAAGGGGGATGTATGAGGGCGACCGCGCGCGAAAGACAACGCTCGTCGAATACGGGTTCAGGTTGCCGTCATGCCTCGACAACAGGCCGCTCCGGCTCGATGAGTTCGAAGGGCTGGTAAAAGAGGCGATATTCGCCTCGGCAACGCCGTCACAATACGAGATAGTAAAATGCAGCGCTAAAGTCGTAGAACAACTTATCCGACCGACCGGGCTGCTCGACCCGGAAATAATCATCAAGCCAACCGCGGGGCAGGTAGACGACCTGATAGAAGAGGTCAAAGAGCATGCCCAGAATAAAGAACGCGTCCTTGTCACCACCCTGACAAAGCGGATGGCCGAGGACTTATCGGCTTATCTTGAAGAATTAAACCTTCGCGTCAAATATATCCACTCGGACATTGACGCGATAGAGAGGGTAAAGATATTAAAGGAGCTGCGCCTTGGGCAATTCGACTGTCTTGTCGGAGTAAACCTCTTAAGGGAGGGGCTGGACCTGCCCGAGGTCTCGCTTGTCGCGGTATTGGACGCGGACAAAGAGGGGTTCTTAAGGTCCGAGACCTCGCTTATCCAGGTCGCGGGAAGGGCGGCGCGCCACATAAACGGCAAGGTGATAATGTACGCGGATAACATAACCGGTTCGCTCAAGCGCGCGATAGACGAAACAAACCGTAGACGAAACCTGCAAATGGAGTATAATAAGAAGAACAAGATAACGCCGAGGTCCATCGAGAAGGCGATACGCGAAGGCATAGAGATGCTTGATGAGGCGCGCGAGGTGGAACTTGAGGCAATAGGGATCCCGTCCGACGGTTATGAATTCGAGAAAGCGATAGAAGACCTTGAATATGAGATGGACCTGGCGGCGCGCAACCTGCAATTCGAGAAAGCCGCCGCCATCCGCGACCAAATCGCGGCATTAAAGAGAAAAATCAACATAAAAACGACCTAAAAAGGAGGTGTTCCGATGACCGACGAAAATAAACTTAATAAAAAAGCCGTAATTATCGGATTGCTTGTTGACATAGCGGGCTCTATCGTTGCTTCTTTGATCATCGCTGTTGCTGCCGGAATAATCATGGGAGCAAACTTAGCGATAACAGAACCCGGGCTTAAATCGGCGGAGATCAGCGCGCGGATCGAGCAGCAGCTCACCGCTTCTGTCGGCTTCAACCTTTCTTTTTTATTTATCGCGCTTTTCTTTACGGGATTAGGAGGTTATATAGCCGCGAAGATCGCAAAGATCGCGGAATTAAAGCATGCTTTGGCCGTCGGGATATTATCGCTCTTGACAGGCGTGTTAATAACTATAATTTTTAGGTTTCCGGTAAAAACTTTGTTCGATTGGAGCGGTTATTTGCTTACCATACCCTTTGCTGTATTAGGGGGTTATGTAAGGATTAAAACCAAAAAATAGCGGGTTTAATCTATGGACGATAAGATATTAAATATATTCCGCACATCAAACGGCGAATTCATCTCAGGAGAAGAGATAAGCGAGAAGCTCAAGGTCTCGCGCGCCGCGGTATGGAAACATATAGAGCAATTGCGCAAAGAGGGCTACGAGATAACCGGCGAGCCGCACGTGGGCTACCGTCTGACAGGGACGCCCGATAAATTGACGGCGGAGGAGGTCTCTTACCGTCTCGGCACAAAGATCATCGGAAAACAGATCTATTCCTACGAAACTACCGGCTCCACCAATGACCTCGCCCAAAAGCTGGCAGAGTCGGGTTCGCCCGAGGGCACGGCGGTATTCAGCGAAGGCCAGTCTAAGGGCCGCGGAAGATTAGGAAGAGAATGGTCCTCTCCTAAAGGCAAGGGGATATACCTTTCGCTCATCTTAAGGCCTAAGATCGCGCCGACACATGCTCCCAAGATAACTTTGATGTCGGCGATCGCCGTGGCGACTGCGATAAGAAAAATTACGGACTTACCTGCGCTTATAAAATGGCCGAATGATATTCTGGTAAACGGCCACAAAGTCTGCGGGATATTAACCGAGATGAGCGCCGAGGTGAATACGGTCAAATATGTGGTCATAGGGATCGGCATCAACGTCAATACCGATAAGGAACATCTTCCGAAAGGCGCGGCTTCGCTGAAATCCGAATTGGGCGGGGTGGTTTCGCGCGTTGAACTGACACAAGAACTTTTAAGAGAGATAGAGCATCAGTACCATTTATTCAAGGAAAAAGGATTCGAGGATATTGTAACCGAATGGCGCAACCTCTCGTATATGCTCGGCGAGAGGGTAAAGGTGATATGCCAGGATAAGAAGATCGAGGGTTATGCCGTAGATATCGACAAAGACGGCGCCCTCGTCGTCCGCCTCGACAGCGGTTTTCCGGAGCACGTGACTGCCGGCGACGTTATAATGGTAAGATGATGCTGCTTACAATAGACATAGGGAATACAAGTATCGCCTTGGGGGTATTCAAAGGGAAGAAATTAAGATCCGCCTGGAAGATATCCACGCAAAGCGTCTTTTCAAAAAAGGCCGTAAGGCTTCCGAAAAATATCGATGCCGCGATAATATCAAGTGTCGTGCCCAAGGCAACGCCGATAATCAGGAAACTGCTCATT
>JAGUXU010000154.1 GCA_020061685.1 Candidatus Omnitrophota bacterium | reverse complement strand
TTTCGGACGCCTTCGCCGCAGGTTGCGGCGCGGCGTTGTTGATCTGCGGCATGGGCTCGCGAGCCGAATAGTTGAATTCCAGCGCGAGGTTATCGCCCGAAACCTCTTTAAGGGTTGCCTTTATCAGTTCCAGGTGATGGTCAAGAAGCCAGTCTTTGAAGAAGCTGTTCGGCACCTCTATCGTGAGTATGCCCTTTGAGATATCCAACCCTTTGGCGGGCTTAAACCACGTCTCAAAAGTTTGAGGGTTGACTTTTGATTTTATGAGGTCCTTTGTCTTATCCCAGACCTCGACGGCATTCTTGAGATTATCCATTAATAGTTATTCACAGTTTATTCACAGGCCCGCCGGCGAAGCGGGCAGGCCGCTTTATTGCAGTCCACTACAGATTTGAGGAAATTATATCAAAAATGACGGCCCTTTGCAAGAACTTTTTCTTGACTAAAACAGCAATCGTGCTATAATTGTGCCTTAACTCTAGAAGGAGATCCATAATGAAGAAGAACCTGACGTTAAAATCGAACATAAAGAGAAGGCGCACGCACGGTTTTAGGAAAAGGATGTCTACGCAGGAAGGCAGGGCCGTCTTGCGCAGGAGACGCCAAAAAGGAAGAAAGCACCTTATCCCTTAAACCCGCCTCAAGGCATAATGAAGAGATATTCCCTTTCGAGGTCCGAAAGGATTACCAGGACATCCGAATTCAAATCAGGGCTTAAAGACGGGACGGTCTATACCGGCAGGTCGCTCAAGCTGAAAGTGGCCCCCAACAAATACGGGATCTCAAGGATAGGCGTCTCGCTCGGCAGCCATTATTTCAAGCTCGCGACACAGCGTAACAAGTTGCGCAGGTGTTTAAAAGAGATATTCAGATTGAATAAATATAATTTTAGCGGCGGCTACGATATCATAGTGATCCCGAAGGCCCGCTGCGCTGGCCTCAAATTCAGCGAGTTAAACGACGAGTTTATGGACATGATCAGGAAATCGGGGATATTTAAGAAGGGATAGGCATGCTCAAAAAATTAGCGGTATCGGCGATAAATTTTTATCGTAACTTCTTGTCTTTCAGTAAGTTACCGTGTTGCAGGTTTTACCCCTCGTGCTCGGCTTACGCGGCCGAGGCCATTGAGAAGAAAGGGCTCTTTAAAGGCTTGCTCCTCTCGTCTTTCAGGATCATTAGGTGTAATCCATTTTCCAGAGGCGGATACGATCCGGTAAAAGAATAATGAATATGGAAAAACGCGCGCTCGCAGCTATAGTCGTCTCAATGTTGATACTGCTCCTCTTCCCTTCTATAATGCCGAAGCCCAAGCAGGCCCCGGTCAAAAAAGATATCACTGCCCGGGTACCGATAGCGGAGGCGCCGCAAAAAATAATCAGGATAGAACAGGCCCCGCTGCCTTCCGAGAAAGAGATCGTTTTTGAGACGGCGGATTATAAGGCCGTATTATCGAACTTAGGCGGTGTAATAAAGAGCATAACCTTAAAGACACATCTGGACTCCGAGAATAAACCGATAGTCCTCGCCGCTACTTCCGACCCCAGAGATTCTATCTTCGCCGTTACGGGCTTAGACCCGGAACTCGATAAAGGCCTGCCGTTCTCGTTCGTAGAAAAGCCGGATAGAGTGATATTTAAAGCGGGCACGCAGAGCGGGCTTATTATAGAGAAAGAGATCATCTTCGGTCCGGGGGAATACGCCATAGAATTGAAGCAGACGATAAGGAATAACGCGGGCCAGGCGCGCGCCTTAACCTACAAGATCGCCGGCGGCTGCGGGATAACACCCCTTTCGCCTCAGGATGAAGTGTATGTAGAGGTCGTCAGGAATATAAGCGGGAAGATAAGCAATGTAAATGGCAAGTCAATTAAAGCCGAGACAGTCTGGAACGGCGGGCAGGTTTATTGGGTCTCACTTAAGAACAGGTATTTTTCATTGATCTTAAAACCGCCGGTATCTTTTGATAATGTTTTTTCTAAATCGTTGTCCGACAAAGAGTTAGAAACAGGGGTCGGGATAACCGGCCTTAATATAGACCCGAATTCTTCCATGACACAGGATTTCGTTTTATACGCCGGACCGAACGATTTCGGGAAGATCCGCAGCCTGAAATTAGGGCTTGAGGATTCCCTCCATTTGGGTTTTACCGGCGGCATAGGCAGATGGCTTTTTGTGGCGCTGGAATTTTTTCAGCGTATAGTCAAGAACTGGGGAGTCGCGATAATAATACTTACCGTCCTGATAAATATCGTGCTATTTCCCCTTACCTTCAAGAGCCTCAAATCCATGAAGCAGATGCAGGCCCTGCAACCGAGGGTCGAGGCATTGCGGGCGTCCCGTAAGGACAACCCCCAAAAGGTCAATAAAGAGATAATGGAGTTGTACAAGAAGTATAAGGTCAATCCTTTGGGCGGCTGCCTGCCGATGCTCCTGCAAATGCCCGTATTTTTCGCCCTGTATCAGGTTTTAATGAGGTCTATAGAGTTGCGCGGCGCGCCGTTCCTCTGGATCAAGGATTTATCCCAGCCGGACAGGTTGATCGCTAATATCCCTATATTTCCCAATGAGTTAAATATATTACCGCTTTTAATGGCCGTAGCCATGTTCCTTCAGCAGAAACTGTCCACACCGCCCAAGGCAGCCTCTTCCGGCGCCTCGGATCAGATGGCCCAGCAGCAGCGGATGATGATGGTCATGATGCCGGTCTTATTCGGGGTCCTATTCTACAAGCTTCCTTCCGGCCTTGTATTATATTGGTTAGCTAATACTATCCTGACGATAGTCGAGCAGGGATTATTCTTAAAACCGCATTTGTTCCACGTGGAACATTCGGAGACTTAAGGGCATTATGAAGTCAATAGAAGTCGAAGGCAAGACAACCAAGGAAGCGATTAATATAGCGCTGCAGAAGCTCGGCGTCGCGCGTGACAAGGTTACGGTAAAGATCTTAGCCGAGGGCCACCACGGCCTGTTCGGAATGACCGGCCCAAAGCAAGCCAAGGTAAAGATCACTCTCAAAGAAGACGTCCACCATACCCATAAAGTTTAAGTAACTCCTCACATTTCAAATGACGACAGTCAGTTATGATAAAGAATATGATGTGATCGTTATCGGAGGCGGGCATGCCGGCTGCGAGGCGGCTCTTGCTGTCTCCAGGATGGGCCTAAAGTGCCTGATGCTGACCATGAATCTGGATACCATTGCCCAGATGTCCTGCAACCCCGCTATCGGAGGATTGGCAAAGGGCCATATCGTGCGCGAGATAGACGCCTTAGGCGGCGAGATGGCGAAGGTCACCGATAAGACGGGTATCCAGTTCAGGTTATTAAATACCAAGAAGGGTCCGGCTGTCCAGGCGCCGCGGGCGCAGGCGGATAAGAAGCTCTACCAGCTTACGATGAAGAAGCGGCTCGAGGATCAGGAAGGGCTTGATATAAAGCAGGAGATCGCGGAGGAGATACTCGTCAGGGGCAGCAAGGTTTATGGCGTCGCTTGCCAGACCGGGATGTGCTATAAAGCCAAAGCTGTCATCATCACTACCGGCACCTTCTTAAATGGCCTTATCCATATCGGCTTGACCACATTTCCGGCCGGCCGGATGGGCGAATTCCCTGCCGTCAAATTATCGGAATCGCTGCGCTCATTAGGCTTTGATATTAAAAGACTTAAGACAGGAACTCCCGCGAGGATAAATAAGCGGTCAATAGATCTTTCAAAGGTACAAGCCCAGTACGGCGACCCGGTCCCAACGCCATTTTCTTTTTCAACCGGGCGCATCGAGCAGGAACAGATCCCGTGCTATATAACCTATACAAATCCGGGAACGCATAAATATATTCTGGATAACTTAGACCGCTCGCCTTTGTATAGCGGCAGGATCAAGGGCATCGGCCCGAGGTATTGTCCTTCGATCGAAGACAAAGTCGTAAGGTTTAAGGAGAAAGAGCGGCACCAGATATTCCTTGAGCCGGAAGGTATTAATACCGATGAGATATACCTAAACGGGCTCTCTACAAGTCTCCCGCAGGATATCCAGATTGCTATCTTGCGGACAATAAAGGGGTTAGAGAATTCCGAGATAATGCGATTCGGCTACGCCATAGAATACGACTTTTGCCCACCCACCCAGGTAAAACCGACTCTCGAAACAAAACTGATAGAGAACCTCTATTTCGCCGGGCAGATAAACGGGACCTCGGGCTATGAGGAAGCTGCCGCCCAAGGACTGATGGCAGGGATAAACGCGGCTTTAAAGATACGGGACAACACTCCGTTTGTTCTTGAGCGGTCCGAAGCGTATATCGGCGTCTTAATAGATGACCTGGTCACGAAAGGAACCAACGAGCCATACAGGATGTTTACGTCCCGCGCGGAGTACAGATTGTTATTGCGTCACGATAACGCCGATACGCGTCTTATGGAATACGGGTTTAAATTCGGCTTGATATCAAAGGCCCGGTATGATGCCATGATGACTAAGAAGGACCTGATCCGGAAAGGTGTTGAGCTCGCAAAGTCCAGGCGCCCCGACGAAGCAGCGTCTTTTCCCGAGGAGGTCAAAAAGCAGGTAGATCTTGAAATTAAATATGAAGGGTATATAAAAAGGCAGGTCAAAGAGGCTGAGCGGCTTCGTAAATTAGAGAAGGTAAAGATCCCCTCGTCGTTAGAATATAAGAAGATCAAGGGAATCCGCAAAGAGGCGCAGGAAAAACTTGATAAGATACGGCCCGAATCAATAGGCCAGGCCTCGCGGATATCCGGCATCTCTCCGTGCGACATTTCAATGCTTTATGTCTATCTTGAGTCCCTGCCTAAAAGAAGCGTTTAAGATCTCTCGGCCTGCGGGCCTCGAGATCAATAAAAATCTGCAAGTTCTGTCAAAACGGCAGATTTTTATTGACTTTCAACCTCCCAAAGTTTAAAATGTTCCACGTGGAACAATGGCGAAGATAATATCGGTTTGTAACCAGAAGGGCGGTGTAGGCAAGACTACCACCGCGATAAACCTCGCCTCATTTATAGCGCTGGCGGGCCGGAATGTTTTAGTAGTAGACTGCGACCCGCAGGCCAACGCTACCTCAGGCCTCGGCATCGATAAAAAGCAAGTCAAAGAATCCATCTATAATGCCCTGATAGACAATAAAGATATATCGCAACTACTTGTAAATACTAAACTTACAAATCTTTATCTCGTGCCGTCAAACGTCCACTTGACCGGTGTTGAGGTTGAGCTCGTATCAATTGAAGGCCGCGAATTCCGTTTAAAGAACGCGTTGGAAAATATACGCCCGGCTTTTGATTATATAATTTTAGATGCCCCTCCGAGTCTCGGACTTCTGACGATAAACGCCCTGACCGCATCCAATTCCGCGCTCATTCCGCTGCAATGCGAATATTATGCTTTAGAGGGCCTGTCGCAGTTGTTGAGCACGATAAATTTAGTAAGGCAGAACTTAAATCCGCATCTGGAGATCGAGGGCATCCTGCTTACGATGGCGGATTTCAGGACGAAGCTGACGGATGAGGTCATAAAAGAAGCGAGGAATTTTTTTCAGCATAAAGTATACCGCACCGTTATACCCCGTTCGATAAAACTCGGCGAGGCGCCGGGTTTCGGGATGCCGATAATCTTATACGACAAGAATTCGCACGGCGCGCGCAGTTATTACGAGTTCGCGAAAGAATTTTTAGGCGTGGATTTCCCGATAGATATCGAGATAAAAGAAAAAAAGGAGCCAGCGGATGGAGAAAAGAGTATTAGGCAAAGGGCTTAAGGCGTTAATACCGGATGATGTGGCGATAAAGCCCGGAGAGCGCGGGACCATCCAGATAAAGACCGATGAGATCTCGCCGGGCCGGTTTCAGCCCAGAGAAGTATTCGATCC
>JAGUXU010000161.1 GCA_020061685.1 Candidatus Omnitrophota bacterium | reverse complement strand
TATGAGCCGAAGATACTGGACCGCTCCAAGGCCGAAAGCCAAAGGCTGAAGGAGGATTGGGTCGCATCCGAGTGCCGTGTCAATAATCTGGACACCCAGAACATAAAACTCAGCAATAAAGTGGTCGTCATCGAATCCAGAGGCGGCTTTGAGGCTGCGCAGGAGGCGATCCCCGGGACCAGAGTCAGGGACACCTCCCAGATCAATATAATGGTAGGTGAGGCCCCGGTCCCGGTCGTCGCGCCTGCCGCCGCCGGCGAGGAATTCACTCAGGAGATCATCGTTCCCGAAGGGGAGCACAAGGTAACGGTAGAGGCCGTCGATAGAGAAGGAAGACGGGACGAGGAGACGCAATATATAAAGGACAAAGATAATTATATGTTGTTCGTGGCTATGGGCGATGCCAAGGGAGGATATACCTTCCAGAAGGGCGCCATCGAGCCGATAATGCACGATGATAAATACAGGGACGGCTTCTGGTCTGAGGGCAAACTCGCCTACTACTTAAAGGGAAAGGTCCTCGGTAAATACCTTATCACATCGAGCTTGGATACGGACCGCGAGAACAAAGCGCTCTTTAGGAATTTGGACCCCAATAAATACTATCCCGTATACGGAGACACCTCCAAGACCAACTACGATGCCACAAACACGCAGGGGATGCTTTACCTCTTGGTCGAGTGGGACAAGTCCTCGGCCTTATGGGGCAACTACAACGTCAACTTCAAGGATACCGACTTCGCCACATTCTCAAGAAGCCTCTACGGCGCGAATGTCCATTACGAAGACATCTCGACGACACAGTTCGGAGAGCCCAATACCAAGTTAGTCGTCTTCAAGGCGACCGCCAAACAGCAAGCGGCCCACAACGAGTTTGTAGGCACGGGCGGCTCGTTATTCTACCTGAAGAATAAAGATGTCATCGAGGGTTCCGAGAAGGTCGCGATAGAGGTGCGGGACAAAGTCACCGGCCTCGTCCTTACGACGCTCAAACAGGAAGAAGGTTTTGATTATAGCATAGATTACGATAACGGAAGGATCATATTCTGGGAGCCTGTCTCGCATATAGCCGAAACAAGTTCTATCGTCTCATCCGCCCTCTTAAACGGAAACCCCGTATACGTAGTCGTCGATTACGAGTATAAGACCCTGGATAAGTACGATGAAGGCGTCTACGGTGTGCGCGCCGAACAATCTATAACCGATTACGTAAGGTTGGGAGGCACCTATGTAAGGGAAGACCAGCAGTCAAAGAACTACGGCCTCGCGGGCGTGGATACGACACTTCACTTAGGCACCAAGACAACGGTGACCGGCGAATTTGCCCAGTCCAAGTCGCAGGAACTGGGCAGGTTTATCTCCACAGACGGCGGCCTCACCTTCGCCGAGCTTCTGACCGAAGAAAAGGACTCAGGCAGGGCTTACGGGGTCAAGGGCGAGTCCCATCTTTTTGATAAATTAGGCGTTTCCGGATATTACAAGAAGATAGAGAAAGACTTCTCCTCGATATCTACCGCTTCCCAGCAGGGAAAACAATTGGTTGGCGCCGCCTTTACATACGATATAACCCCGAAGACCCGGTTTACCGCCAAGCACGATATACAGGAGCTTCTCGACGACGGCAACCCACAGACGCAGCTTCAGGTGGGCGCCAAGAAGACCGAGACTACCACCGCCCAGATAACCCAGTCCTTCGATAAATTGAGACTGACCGGTGAGTACCGCCACCAAAAAGTGGAGGACCGGATAGAAAAATATAAATCCGAGACCAACGAGAACGGCGATATCATAGCCGGCCGCGCCGACTATAAGGCTACCGAGAAAGTCAGCCTTTTCCTGGAGCAGCAGGCGAGCATAAAGGGCTCTCCCAATAACCAGACCACAGCCGGGATAGATACCAAGATAAACGAATATTTGTCATTGCGGGGAAAAGAGACGGTGGGTAACAGAGGAAACGCCACCTCTGTGGGCGCATTTACCAATATAACCGACAGGTTCAAGCTCTCGGGTGATTATACCATAGCCAATGACATAGAGCTTGGCCGTGAAAGGACAGCCGCTGTTACCGCCAATGCAAAGGTGGATGATAATAGCGAGATCTACAATACCTATTCCATGAGTTCCTCCCCCTTGGACGGGAAGAAGAACTCCTCTCTCTTTGGCGCCAAGAAGACCTTAGATAACGGTCTGGAACTTTCCATGGAACAGAAGCAGGCCTCTTCCAAGAGGGAGGTGAGCGATACCGATATCCTCGGCGTCTCCGGAAATATAAACGATAAGCTGGCCTTGACCGCCAAATTCGAGAGGGGCGTAGTACAGGATTTTGATGGTACCAGGTATGACAGGAATGCCCCCTCCCTTGCCTTAAGTTACGCGGATAAAGACAAGATCAAGGCTTCCCTTAAAGCGGAGGCGCGCTTTGACAGGGCAGATGAGGATAAGAGGCAATACCTGGTCTATGCCGCGATCGAGGATAAGATAAATCCCGACCTGACGCTCTTCGCCAAGGCAAACGTCTCAAATAGCGCGAACACCACAAGCGGGTCCACGCTCGCCTTCTATAGGGAATTTACATTGGGCACGGCCTACAGGCCGGTTAATTTTGACAGGCTTAATCTTTTAGCCAGGTATAATTACTTCAATAATACCGCGCCTTCCGGACAGATAGACATAAAAGACGTCGAGGGCTACAAAGCGCATATCTTATCGGGTGAGGCCGCCTATGACTTGACCGACCACTGGCAGGTCATCCAGAAGCTTGCTCTAAGGATAGGCGAAGAGAAGGTGACAGGCTTTGAATTTACCAAGACCCAGACGTGGCTTACGGTAAGCCGCCTTAACTACAATATAAACAGGGACTGGCAGGTAGGCGCCGAATACAGACGGCTTGCCCAATCGCAGGCCAAGGATGCCAAGCAGGGCGCCCTTATAGAGCTTGCCAAGAATATAGGTGAGTTCGTTCAGGCGGGAGTGGGTTATAATTTTACGGATTTTGACGATGACCTGACCTCCCTCGACTATACCTCTCAGGGGCCGTTCGTGAGGTTGACGGGCAAGTTCTTCGACAGGACGCCCGAGGAGATAGAGCGCTTAAGACAGAAGAGAGAAGAGGAAAGGATAAGACAGTGGGTCAACGAGTTGGTCGATTATGAACTGAAAGATCCGGACAGCGAGATAGCGCAGGAGCTGCGGCATTATTATCATGTAGCCGAAAGGGCTCAGCAGGAAGGCAAGCTTCAGACGGCCAAGAGGTATTATGCGAAGGTCATTCAGGCGGGTAATATGATGAAGCAGGAAGCCGATGAATATGTAAGAAAGCGCGTAGAACTGGAAAAGACACTGGCAAAGGACGACGAACTGGCCAGGGCTTATTATAAAGAAGGCAGGTTACAGGAAGCCAAGCAGTTGTGGGAGAAGATAATAAAGGAAGCAAATATGGAAGATTACCCCGCTAAATGGTAGGATACTTTAACGGATCGGTCGTGCGGCCCTAACCCAAGGAGGAGAAGATGAATAAAGAAAAAATGAATCTGACAGCGCTGATAGTAGCCGTTTTATTCTTAATAAACAGCCTGTCTTTTGCCGAACCGGAAGCGAAGGGATCAGCTTATCCGCCCAGCAAGGGTTATACCTATAATCTCAAGGAACTTATAGACAAGGCGAAGGAGAATATCAAGAAAGTCGACAAGGAATTGGAACAGAAGGCGGTCGAAGACCGCAATATGCAGATAGAAGCGAAGGCACAGGAACATTTTGAGAAAGGCAATATCCTATACGGACAAGGGAAACTGCGGGAGGCCAAGCAGGAATGGCAAAAGGCATTAGAGATAACCAAAAGCCCCGAGTTAGAGGAGTATATAAAGTTAAGCGAGAAGAAAGCGAAAGAGAGAGAACTTGCCCGCCAGAAAGAGGAGAAGGAAAGGCAGGCTAGAATTAAAGAAGAAGAACGCAAAGCCAAGGAAGAGCAAGCCCGCCTTGATAAGGAACGCAAGGATAGGGAGCACCAGGCAAAGTTAGAGGCCGAGAAGAAGGAACAAGCCCGC
>JAGUXU010000162.1 GCA_020061685.1 Candidatus Omnitrophota bacterium | reverse complement strand
TTGAAGGCGAGATGGAGTCCCTCCGTTAATCTTCAAAAGGCTTGACAAAATAAATCAAAGGCGCTAAACTATATAACCAAATGGCTATTTAGTTAGAGGGCCCATGGAAGAGCTGGCAAAATTATTAAAAGCGATCGCGGATAAAAACAGGCTTCGCATATTGCATCTCCTTCAAGCGAGGAAGATGTGCGTCTGTGAATTAGCCTTTATATTGGGCATTACGCAGCCCAGCGTCTCAAAGCACCTTAAAAAACTAAGCGAGGCAGGCATCATAAGAGGTGAGCAAGACCACTTTTGGACTAACTATTGTTTGAGAGAAAGCAATGAAACTGCCGCTATTCTGTCCTGCCTTAGGAAGAGGTTGATTAATGAGCCTATTTTGAAAAAGGATTTGAGAAAAGTGAGGAGAGTTAATCGGACTCAATTATGTTGTAAGAAATAATTTTTTATCATAGTAAATAGCCATATGGCTATATAAAAAGGAGGAGAGTCATGAACGAAAAGGTCAATAACGGAAAGGAAGAAAAGAAGGAATCTTTCTTCGCCGGACTATTCAGGAAATTGGACAAGAAAATGGCGGAAAAGGCCAAATCCCAGCCGTGCTGTTGTAATCCTTCGAATAAGAAAGACGATTCATGCTGCAGCTGATCGTTGATTGGTTTGTTTATGGAGTCTTAAAGCTTCCCACTTCATCAAAGCTGGCAGGGGTCATTAATTTCTTCCTTTACGACGCAATAAAAATTATGCTCTTGCTTTTCGCGATGATAACGGTCATTGGGTTTTTGAGGACTTTTTTACCGCAGAGAAAAGTTAAGGAGTGGTTAAGCAAGAGCAGAGGGTATGGGAATTTGTTTGCTTCGCTGTTTGGAGCAGTTACACCTTTTTGTTCATGTTCTTCGATCCCGATTTTCTTGAGTTTTCTTGAAGCAGGCATACCATTGGGGATAGCATTTTCTTTTCTCGTAGCTTCCCCATTAATTAACGAGTACTTGGTGGTGTTGATGCTTGGCTTCTTCGGATGGAAAATAACGCTAGCGTATGTTATTAGCGGTGTTGCCATTGGCGTGGCCTCAGGGATTGTGCTCGGAAAAATGCGGCTGGAAAGGTATCTTGTAAAGGACATAGTTTCGCCTGACGTAGATGTGCTTAGCAATGGGGCAAGATACCGGGGGTTCAAGGATAGGATTCTCTTTGGCATTAATGAAGCAGAATCAATAGTCAGGAAACTTTGGGGCTGGGTATTAGTGGGTGTTGGCATCGGAGCGCTGATACACAATTACATTCCTCAAGAATCTGTCCAAAGAATAATGGGTAAAACAGGAGTTTTCTCGGTGCCAGTCGCTGCTTTAATAGGCGTTCCTATGTATGGAAGCTGCGCCGCGATACTGCCCGTTGCGATTGTATTATTCCAGAAAGGGTTCCCATTAGGAACTGCTTTAGCGTTTATGATGTCGGTTTCCGCGCTGAGTCTGCCCGAAGCGATCATGTTAAGAAGGGCGATGAAGTTAAAGTTAATAGCTATCTTCTTTGGCATAACGACTCTGGCTATTATATTTACAGGATATCTGTTTAATTTACTGCAAAAGATATTAATTTAGAAATAGGAAGAGATAAATGCCCTACACAAAACACGAAGAATTAGAATTAAAACGCAAGTTGTCGTTGTTGGATAAACTTCTCACCCCGCTAATCTTTCTTGCGATGGGGGCAGGGATCGCCTTAGGGTATTTTGCCCCCGGCGTCACCAAGATCATAGCCGATATGCAGGTCGGCACGACATCTATTCCGATAGCAATAGGCCTTATCCTTATGATGTATCCGCCGCTTGCGAAAGTAAAATACGAAGAGATGGGCAAGGTCTTTAATAATAAAAAACTTCTCGCGCTCTCTCTTGTCCAGAACTGGATCGTCGGTCCTGTACTTATGTTTATCCTCGCGATAATATTCCTCCGCGATTATCCGGAGTATATGATAGGCGTTATTTTAGTCGGGCTCGCGAGGTGTATCGCGATGGTCATAGTCTGGAATGAGCTTGCGGAAGGGGACAGGGAATTCGCAATAGGGCTCGTTGCCTTTAATGCCCTCTTCCAGGTCTTGTTCTATGCAGCGTATATCTACATCTTTATCACAATCGGCCTTAACTGGTTAGGACTTGTCAAGGGATTGAATGTCAGTATATCGATGGTAGAAGCAGCCAAGACCGTCCTTTTCTTTTTGGGTATACCTTTTCTTGCGGGAGCGCTTACCCGCGCTAGTCTGCTTAAGTTAAAAGGCAGGAAGTGGTATGAGGATGTCTTCATTCCAAGAATAAGCCCGGTCACCCTCGTAGCCCTTTTATTTACTATCATAGTCATGTTTTCGCTTAAAGGGCAATACATTATCCAGCAGCCTTTTGACGTGGTAAGGATCGCTATCCCGCTTATCATATATTTCTTCCTTATGTGGTTCTCGACGTTCTTTATCGCCAGGAAGATGGGCATTAAGTATGGCCAGAAGACAGCCGTCGCTTTTACCGCGGCAAGCAATGATTTTGAGTTAGCCATAGCCGTCGCGGTGGCGATCTTCGGCATAACCTCTAATCAGGCCTTCGCGACGGTGATAGGGCCGTTAATAGAAGTTCCGGTCTTGATCATCCTTGTCAATGTCGCTTTGCGCTTCAAGAAGAGACACATTTCCCACACCTCCTCATTGACAATTTGACGGTTATGTCGTAATATAGTCTCCGACGGAGAGTTAAGAAATGCACCCATTAGCGTCCATACTTATAAGCGTCTTTATAGTCAGCGCGGTATCCCTTATCGGGATAGTGACTTTTTTGCTTAAGACGAAGTCGCTGGACAAGGTATTCTTCATCCTTGTGAGTTTCGCGACCGGCTCGCTCCTGGGTGCGGCGTTCCTGGACCTGCTGCCGGAAGCGCTGGATAAGGTCGATCCGGCACAGGCGTTCGGAGGCGTGCTCTTAGGGATAATGTTATTCTTTTTGATGGAGAAGTTCCTGTATTGGTACCATTGCCATGAGGGCGAATGCGACGTCCACCAGTTCACTTACCTGAATCTGATAGGGGACGGCATACATAATTTTCTGGACGGCGTCATTATAGCCGCCGCTTTTTTGACAAGCGCATCCGTAGGATTTATAACGACGGTGGCTATAGTATTGCACGAGATACCGCAGGAACTGGGAGATTTCGGTATACTCGTTTACGGCGGATTCAGCAAGGGAAAGGCCCTCATGTATAATTTCATTACGGCCCTGACGGCGGTCGTCGGCGCGGTCCTGGCGTATTTTTTCCTGAATAAACTGGGAGGGTTCACGCCGTTTATAGTCTGCGTGGCGGCAGGCGGTTTTATCTACATCGCCTGCACCGACCTTATCCCGGAATTGAATAAAGAGAGGATAGCGTTGCGTTCGATACAGCAGTTCATATTGATATTGCTCGGGATAGGAGTGATCTTGGCGGGAAAACTTATCTTCAAGTAGCCCTCCTAAGTAAAAACTTAAATGATAAAACAGAATAACATCAGGAACATAGCGATCATCGCTCACGTCGATCACGGCAAGACCACGCTCGTCGACGCCATATTAAAGCAGACCCATGTCCAGCGCAATATCGAGGAGATGGGAGAGTGCATAATGGACTCGATGGACCTTGAACGCGAGCGCGGCATCACGATACGCGCGAAGAACGCGAGCGTCACATACAAAGGCGTAAAGATCAACATCGTCGATACTCCGGGCCACGCGGATTTCGGCGGAGAGGTCGAGAGGATACTGCGGATGGTCGACGGAGTCCTCCTTCTTGTCGACGCGAAAGACGGGCCGATGCCGCAGACGCGTTTTGTCCTGAGAAAAGCCCTCGAACTCGGATTAAAAGCTATCGTTGTGGTAAATAAGGTGGACCTGGCCGACGCGCAGATCGACGATGTCGTGAACCGCACATTCGACCTTTTTGTCGAATTAAACGCCAGCGACAAACAGCTTGATTTCCCGATCGTCTACGCATCCGCGATAAACGGGACCGCGGCGCTGGATATGAAACATCCGCCGGAAAACATATTTCCGCTCCTTGATACCATCCTTAAGAAGATAGACCCGCCGACAGTAGATCCTGAGGCGCCGTTACAGATATTGATCCTGGCGCTTCTCGGGGATTTCTATAAGGGCAAGATGGGTATAGGCAAGATCACCGGCGGTTCGCTTAAGGTGGGAGATAACGCCGTTTTAGTGCGGAAAGACGGAAGTAAGGTCACCTCAAAGATAACCACGGTCCTGACATATGAAGGGCTCGAGCGCGTCGAACGCGAGAGCGCAGTCGCAGGCGAGATCGTCGCCGTAGCGGGTTTCGAGGAGATAGGTATCGGCGACACGATAACGGACCCCGACAATCCTACGCCGCTTACCCCTCCGGACATAGATGAGCCGACGGTCCAGATGACATTTGGCGTAAATACGGGCCCGTTCGCAGGCCGGGAAGGCAAGTATGTCACCTCGCGCAATATCCGCGACCGTCTTTTTAAGGAGACCGAGACCAATGTCTCGCTCCGTGTGGCCGAGACCGAGAGCGCGGATACCTTTCTTGTCTCCGGGCGCGGAGAGCTTCATCTGGCTATCCTTGTCGAACAGATGCGCCGAGAGGGGTTTGAGCTTCAGGTCTCCCAGCCCGAAGTCATCTACCACGAAAAGGCCGGCATAAAATATGAACCTTTTGAATTTTTGACTATAGAGATCCCCGCGGAATATCAGGGCACGGTGATAGAAGAGATCGGCCGGAGGAAGGGAAAGCTGAAGCATGTCTCACAGAGCGCCACCGGTTCGCTGCATCTCGAATACCAGATATCTACCCGCGGCATAATCGGCCTAAAGGGCGCGCTCATG
>JAGUXU010000058.1 GCA_020061685.1 Candidatus Omnitrophota bacterium | reverse complement strand
ATGCCTAAGACCATAATGATAATCGCCGGCGAGGCATCGGGCGACCTTCACGGCTCAAGCCTCGCCGCTTCGTTAAAAACCATGGACCCGGGCCTGCGGCTCATCGGCATGGGCGGCGAGAAGATGATAAAGGCCGGCGTCGAATCCTACCAGAATATCGAAGACCTGTCGGTAATAGGCCTCGGCGAAGTCTTAAGTAACCTCGGTAAATTCACGGCCGTATTCCGCTGCCTCGTCGGAAAGCTTGACTCGGAGAGGCCGGATTGCGTCGTCCTGATAGACTATCCGGAATTTAACTTAAGGTTCGCCGAAGAAGCTAAAAAGAGAAATATCCCGGTCATCTATTACATAAGCCCCCAGATCTGGGCATGGCGAAAGGGGCGGGTCAGGATAGTCAAGAGGGCTGTCGGGAAGATGATAGTCATCTTCGCCTTTGAGAAAGAATTTTATGAGAAAGAGGGTGTCGCCGCCGAGTTCGTCGGACATCCCCTGCTGGATGTCGTAAGGCCGCGGTCCTCAAAAGAGGAATTCTTAAGAGAACAGGGATTGGCAGGCGGTAAAAAAACCGTGGCCCTCCTTCCCGGCTCGCGCCGGATAGAAGTAATAAGAAACCTGCCCGTGATGCTTGAGGCCTCCGCGATAATCAAGAAGAAATTCGGCGACGGGATCCAATTCGTGATCGCCAAACCGAAAGAGATCGAAGGCGCAATTTATGAGGGGGCGCTTAAGGACTGCGCGGTAAAACCCAAGGTCATCGAAGACCGTCCGTATGATTGCGTAAATTCCGCGGACCTGGTCCTTGTCGCCTCCGGGACGGCCACCTTAGAGACCGCGATCCTGGAAAGGCCGATGCTGATAATATACAAGGTATCGCTGCTTACATGGCTGGTCGGAAAGATGCTCGTCAAGATACCGGATATCGGGCTTGTGAATATAGTGGCCGGAGTAAGGATAGTCCCGGAATTCATCCAGTTTGACGCTACGGCCGAAAAAATCGCGGATGAGGCGATAGGCCTTATCTCTTCTCCTGAAAAAATAAATGAGATCAAAATTAATCTGCGGGCCGTTAAGGAAAAACTTGGAGGTGCTGGGGCAAGCAGAAGAGCCGCGCAATCGATCCTTAAGCTACTGTCATAATGTACCAGATTTTACGCTAGTAAAATCTGGATACCTCGACTCTGGTCAATTTGCCTTTTTACCAAGCTCCCCAAAAAACTTGAATGCTTCAAAAAAACAGGCAAAAAGTATGGCATTAGTCCTCAAGCGGGTCTCTTGCATTTTCATGTTCCGCTTCTCGTTCATAGCTCCCGGCAAACTCGCGCATCGCGGTCGCGAACCGATGATACCCAAGGTGTTCAAGTGCTTCGGCTTTTTCCCGGCTACGTGCAGCTATCTCACGTTCTTCCTTGCCGGCTGAAAAACCATGCACGCCGCGCATGTTAAAAAGCTCCATAGTAAAGCCTGATCGCATTCTTTCGGCGTCCTTATTATTAAGAACCTCTGCAACTGAACGATGGATCCATAGTCCATTTGGGTCAAGTGGAGAATATGGGAGCACTTGACCTATTTGGCTCATAGCTACACTAAAATGTCCTGATGTTGTGGAGAGTTTTTTGGCTTCAGTGACCCATTGAGTAAAAGCATTACCATCAAAGGAACCGCTTGAGGATGTTCCGGGCACTGTCTTCCAGGCGCTGAGAAGGCGGTAGGCGTTTTGAGCAATGTTCCTTTGCTTTTCGGTCGGTTGTTCTTTGTGCTCATCTTTGTTCGAACGGAATACAATACCAATCACCTCGCAGAAGAAAGCAGGATCTGAAGCTAGACGGAGTTCGAGGGCCTTAGGTACTCCGCCGAATTCATGATCCAATAGCGGGAGATAATTCCATTCGATTTGAAAAAGTGCGTCGGGATCAGCATTTGGATTATCTTGCAACCATTTTATAACCTCGAGCATGTCATATCGGTCGAGAGCACCTTGATTTTCTTCTGTTGTCAAGGTATCAATGAGAGAGCGCACAGCCAGATCAGGCGGGAATGTAACCTTATCATGAACAAGCCGATTTAAGCACGCAAGGGCGGACTTCGGCCTATCATACTTTAGAAGTTTATTCACCGCCTCCAACAAATGCTCCTGTTTACCCCATGGATTCACGTTAGCTTTTTTCCAGTAGGCTGACTCATCATTACCAAGAAATTTATCAGCCCGAACCCAAGTGTCTTGTGTAAATGGTAGTAGAGAAAGGAAGGCGGCCTTTTGCTGGTTAGTCCAATCTTTTTTAATCATATCGTCTACCCAAGACCAGCTTTTTGTCCAAAATCTTCCCCATACAAAACTACCAATGAAGGACTTAGAAATCCTATCTTCTTTTTCAAGATAACTGGGAAGCAATAATGTATCCAGTGATTCCGCCTCTATACAACCTAGAGCATGTCCTACCTTTTCGGGAGACGCCACTTGTTGCACAAAATCCAAGACACCGGCAATTTGGCTCTCTTTTATAATAGCCCTTATTGCCTCTTGGCGTTTGAGATTAAGATTCCGTTGTTGTTCTTCATAATCATCTTTTTCCTCAAATAAGTCGTAGTCACGATCGCTAAAGAGGCGACGATGAATCAGATTTGCTGACTTTGGAGCCAGTTTTGCCGCAGTTTCTTCAATTTCTGTTATCATTTCTATCGGCATAGCCCATTTCGCGTCTGCAAACTTACGATGCTTGGCAGAGAGATCAATGAGCGCTTCCCAAAGCGGCAACCGATCAGAATCTGATAAAACAAGCACTGCTTCCGTGGAAAGATGCCTAAGTACACTGGAATATATTGGAGGGGGTAAATTGGGCAAACGGTCAATCAATTCTGCTAGCTTCGGAACATCCGCTGACGCCATATTCACTGCTAGTTCAGCATAACCAGATACTTGATCCCAGTACTCACGATGAGTAGTACCTTCCGACCAGTCTGAAGGGACGAAATCGCGCCATGCAGGCTTACGACACCCAGAAGTCATACTTTGCCCATGGGGTAATAAATCTTGTAATAGCTTCCAACCCACATGTGGTTGTTCTCGAAGTAGTAATTCTACAGCTTCTTTACGCTTCTGGATATTAGCGCAAGTTTGCGGATGCCAAGGCAGGAATATATCCCTTAAGGAGTTGGCTGGTCTATTAGCCCACGTTCCTCCTGGATCAATAGCAGCTAGTTCGCCCAACAGCATGGTAACACGCACTAAGTAATCAGGATGCCACGCCAATGTTTCTAATGCCCAGAGCAGGCCACTGGTGTAATTCCAGCCTGATACTCCAGAACCTTCTTGAGCAAAGAGACCATTAAAAGGACTTTGTGTCGGGTTTAATAGAGAATTTTCCACGGCATCCAAAAATTCATCAGGCGACGCCTCTGCCAACATGGGTAAGTGACTACCCAAACCAGCCCACACGACCCAATCCGCATCCTTCAATAATGTACGTACTGTCAACGTGGCGACAAGTTCCGCCTTACCCTGCGAGCAAGAAGATAAAGCACTCGGCCTACTTCCTAATAAAGCTATCGTTTCAACCATTCCCTTTCGGAGAGATTCAGAATGTTGCAAAATTTTCCCATGTATACTTGCTGCAAAACGCTCCTCTTTTGGCAGTTCAAACTTTGGATCGCGCTCACCAAGTACTATAAGTGCAGCTTTTTGAAAACGATCCAAATCTTCGTTACAAAGCCTTGGCCCTAGAGCTGACCAAGCTTCGCCACGTGATATCATTTTCCAGCTCTCGTTCTGTTGGGTAAGGGGAGTATCCGCGCGTAGTATCGCAGAGCGCACTATTTCAATCCATCCGCCGTAGGGGACTTTTATTATGTTCTCTACAATAGCTCTATCGGCTTGATTGTCTCCGCGCCATCTACCAAGAAGTCCGGCTTGTGATAGCGCTCGTGCGCTATCCCATGTAGCATAAGGCGGCAACTCGCCTCGATTACGCATATAGCGTTTCAAAGCAGCAAGCGATAAATCACCTGCGCCTGCCAATTCACGTGCCCTCTCATGTTTGTAACCAGCTTCTGTCAGCGCAGTTTCAAGCGCCGAAGCTGATGGACTGCGTAAAGGGATAAACGTATCACTTCCACTCGCCAAAGCACCAGATACTGGTATGATTACAGCATGACCATTTTTCTTTGCCGCTATGAGTAGTTGTTCTCCAGAAGATTCCAAATCGAGATTTGGATGTGCCACAAAAACATGGGCGCTTCTCAAACTAGCCATCGAACACCATACATCAGGGTCTTTTATAAAGAGACATCTATCGCAGAAAGATTTTTGCGTTTCGGAATCCAAAGATGTAAGAAACGCAGCTACAAAATCATTTACATCTATTGCGCTTTCTAATGCAAGCACCGCTTGTTTTGTCTCTCCCCGAAAGAGTCGATGCATCTCCGCGCAAGCCTGATCTCTACCGACAAGGAAAATTTTAGCTGGTAAGGGTGGATCGCCAGGATGAGCAAGCTGTTGGATATTTTCCCAATGTTCGGCAGGAGTGGTAAGACCAACCACTGTTTTTACCAGACCCATCTTTTTTAACAACCACTTGCCAATAGCTGGAAATTCTTGCAGCCAATCGGCAAGTTGGATACCGTCAATAATTTTGATAGTATGCCAACCGCTGTTCTTTCGTTCTTCAATCCACTTACGTTGAGCAGGTTCGTTCCAGCCACCAGAACCTTCTGCGCGGGGAGTCACAAAAACGTACGAAGCCCCTTGTCGCTCCTGTGCCGAAATTTGCCCGGTTCGTTTCTTAAAATCTTCGCTTGCTTTAGTCTGAGGGTCGCTACCAGTCCCTATCTCCCAAAAACTTTTTCCCTTAGGAATAAATTGACGGAAACCGCTCTCAGTTTCTACTAGTCCATCCAATCCTGGCTGATTGACGTTATCACCGTAAGGTATGCGGCAAGTAGCAAGATCGGGGCAGGATTTATTGACCAATTTATAGACTAACTCAGGCATAACAGCCTGGCTTTCTCTGGTGTCAGCATATCTTTCTAGTTCTCCGGCATTTACTATTTGGGTATGTTCCATGGGTATTATCCCTCCATCAAAAATATTAAAAATTCTCTTGACTTTTACTTAGGGCAGTATTATAATCGAAAATGAATCGAAAGTCAAGGATTATTGAAAATGCTCACCAAACGCCAAAAACAGGTCTTAGATTTCGTAAAAAACTATAAGGATAAGCGCGACTACGCCCCTTCCTTAGAAGAAATCAAAAAGCATCTTCGTCTTTCTTCTGTTTCTACCGCTCACTACCACGTTCAAGCTCTGCAAAACTCGGGGTACCTAAGAAAGGATGAAAACCAGCCGCGCTCTTTGGATGTTTTTGCAAAACAGAAATTAATCCAAATACCCCTTTTGGGAAAGATAGCAGCGGGTACGCCAATTGAGGTGATTGAAGATAAGGAGAGTATAGCGGTGCCACAAGATAAGATTAAAACTGGTAATAATTGCTTTGCGTTGCAAGTAGTAGGAACAAGCATGATTGATGAAAATATAGATGATGGTGATATCATAATTGTTAAAAAGCAAGAAACTGCTGAGAATGGCCAGAAAGTAGTTGCACTTATAAATAATAGCGAGGCGACATTAAAGCAATTGTTTAGGGAAAGAGGTAGAATAAGGCTTCAGCCGGCAAATCCTAGAATGCGGCCTATTTTCGTTAACCCAGATGATTTACTAATTCAAGGAATAGTGGTAGATGTAATTAAGTCTGGCCTACAAGAAGAAACTCTAGAGAAAGTTAATCATACAATACCTAAAGAAAAAAGACCTAAGGGCGGTTGTGAACTTTTGTACCCTGAGAAGCAAACAAAAGAAAAAATTCTATTCGAAACCGCGACAACTGAATTAAAGTTAGTTAAGAAATATGGGACTGATTCTAAAACCAAGAATAAATTAATACTTGGAGATAATCTTGGAATACTAAAAAATTTTTACAATGATTCGGAAGTTAAGGGCGAGGTTAACCTTATATACATAGATCCGCCATTTGGCACTGGGCAAGACTTTATAGGATATGAAGAAGGAAAATCTTACAGTGATAAACTCATCAATATTGAATTCTTGGAGTTTCTACGCAAAAGACTGATTTTTCTGCGTGAATTATTATCAGAAGATGGCAGCATATATCTACATATAGATCAGAAAATAGGTCACTATATAAAAATCATTATGGATGAAGTATTCGGGGAAGAAAATTTTCGGAATGATCTAACGAGGATAAAATGTAATCCTAAGAATTTTGAGCGCAAAGCGTATGGCAATATAAAGGATGTTGTTTATTTCTACTCTAAATCAAAACCTAACGGAAATGATCCTATGTTTTGGGCTGATTATCGATTAACGCTTACTGAAGAAGAGATAGAAAGACAATTCCCTAAAATCGATAAGCAGGGCAGGCGTTACGCTACCACGCCACTGCATGCAAAAGGAGAAACAAAAAATGGCCCAACAGGGCAACCTTGGAAAGGATTAAAACCGCCTAAAGGAAGGCACTGGCGCTATCCACCGGAAGAACTTACTAGGTTAGATAAAGCCGGATTAATCGAATGGTCAGAAACTAATAACCCAAGAAAAATTATTTATGCCGATGAGAATAAGGGGAAAAAGATTCAAGATATTTGGGATTTTAGAGACCCTGGGTTTGTTAGCGAAAGTTATCCAACCGAAAAAGATGAGGAATTATTGAAGCAGATTATTCTGTGTTCTTCTAAAGAGGGAGATTTGATTCTGGATTGCTTTTGCGGCTCTGGCACAACCATTGTTGCGGCGGAAAAACTAAACCGACACTGGATCGGTATTGATTCTAACGAATCCGCAATAAAAACTACCGAAAAAAAACTGCTTATCTTAAACCAAGGGCAAGATTTATTTAGAAAACCTTCGTCTTTCGCTTTTTATAAAACAACCTAAAGAACTTCTATATAATCTTTCAGCAATAAAGCGCTGAATATATCTAAATCGCTTTTTACTATTTTATTATAAATTCCCTTATTACTTTTAAGCCAAATATACCCATCTATCAAGGCTATTCTTTTTGCGCTTCCACTTTTACTCTTAATAAGTTTTGAAGCATCAGCAAATCCACCATTTTGTTCTCCACCAGGGGTTGTCAAAAATTTTGCCTCTCCAATTACATAAGTTTTGTCTTTCTTAAATAATGTATCTATTCCTTTGGTTAACTTGCAACCAAGATGTTTTGTCGCATAATCTTTTAGCGCCTTATCACTACCCGATAAAAAAGCTACTCCTTTAGCTCCGGTAAATTCATCTTCATCTAAAACGGCGTGCCCCAAAGAAGGCAGCCAGCTTCGAAATGCACTACCTAACTGTCTGTTCGTTTCTTTGGGGCGCGTTGCTTCTTGAAGCAGTTTTTCTAATCCTAAACTGTATAATCGTTCGCCAATTCTTTCCACAGTTTTTGGGTTCTGGTCAATTGAATCTTTTTTGGCTCTGATAAACCCGATATAAGAATCTTTAACAGGAAATATCTCTGCTTCCAAAAGTAAGTTTATTAGATTCTTTGTATTTCGTCCCTTGAAAGCTTTTTGAATTGACTGTTCTATAGCAGTATCAAAAGGTCGTTCTGGATTAACGTTCATCACATAAATCTTGCTAAGTTTATCCAAATAACCAGGAGCATTTGCGATCTCGATACTCTTTTTAATCCATTTATTCATATTATTCCCTAATTAAGTTACTATAAGCAATAACTTTTAGTTCTTAAATAAAACCTCTAGCCTTATAGTTAACGCCTTAGATATCTTCTCAAGATTCATTAAGCCTATATTTTTCTCGCCTCTTTCAATCTGTCCAATATAGGCCCTATGGAGATCGGCCTCAAAAGCAAGCTGTTCTTGAGACCAACTTTTCTTTTTGCGATATTTTCTTATATTAAGACCGACACGTTTATTGATTTCTGCCATATATTCACCGAGTTTATTATAACAAATACTACTTCTAAGTCGACTACTTATTGATAGCATATAATTATACTATATTAATTTCTCTCCTGCTCTTTTAAGCATTTAAGTTTTTGTGGAGCTTGACTAAAAGGCAAAATTTAGGTTAGTAGTGTTCGGAGAGCAATTCCGCCAGATGGACGACCTTACAGCCGGTCGCTCCTCTTATCTGTGTCTTGCAGGCTCCGCAAGAGGTCACCACAAGTTCCGGCGAGGCGTCTTTTATATTCCGGAATAGTTTCTCACCTATAGCCATCGAGAGATCGAAATTCTTCTTCTTTAAACCGAAGGAACCCGCCATGCCGCAGCAGGAATCGGTTATCTTGGCTATGGAGATGCCCGGAATAAGCTCGGCGAGATACTCCTGAAGGTCGCCTGTCTCCTGCGCTTTCAGGTGGCACGGCGTATGAAAGACGACCTTCTTATTGGAAGGCTTAAAATCCGTGTTCAGCGTCCCTTCGTTGAATAGCAGCCACAGATATTCGTGGATATCGAAGGTCTTCTGCGCCACGACCATCGCCTCGGCGGTATTGAGGATACGCGGATAATCCTCTTTTAACGCCAGGCCGCAGCTGGGACAACTTGTGATTATGTCGCATCCCGCCCTGACCGCGTCGTAAAGCTGTTTTAAATTATAGGCCATATCCTTCTTTACCGCCTTGACGTTTCCCGAGGAGACGCTCGGTATCCCGCAGCATACCTGTTTGGGCAGGATGACCTCTATCCCGTTCTTCTGCAGGACCTTCATGACGGACGAACCCTCGCTCTCCGCGCCGAAGAAATTCACATAACAACCGTAAAAATACGCGGCCTTCCTCTTCCCTTTTTTCTGGCTGAGATGTTTCTTTTCAAACGGCGGGATGCTCGGCCTGGGAAGCGACCTTCTTTTATCTATGCCGACGATAAGCTCGATCAGGAATTTCCCGGCCGGCGAACCCGAGAATGCGCCGTAAAGATTGGGCGACTTGGCTGCCGCGGAACCCAAAAGACGCATATTCTCAAGGAGCGCCTCCGGGAAGGGGATCCCCACTTCCTTGACATAATTTTCTTTCGCCAGAGAACATAAGAGTGACACATCGGCGCCGGTGGGACATTCTACCCTGCAGGACTTGCAGTTGAGGCACAGGTCCAGCACCCCCTTGATCGAGGGATCTGAAAGCAGGTTTTTGTCCAACTGGCCGCTTATGAAGGCCTTTAATATCGCCGCCTTCGCGCGCGGAGAGGCAAGTTCCTCCGGCAGATTTATATTTACCGGACAGACGGTCCGGCAGAGCCCGCACGCGTGGCATTTCTCTATCTCTGCCCTGAACTGCGCCGAATCGAAGACGGTACCGGTCTTGAAATACGCGGTCTGCGAATCGTAAATAAGGTCGTGGGTTATCGAATCTTCTTTTCCTATCTTCTTGCCGGGGTTAAATATGCCTTTGGGGTCAAATATACCCTTTATCCGCTTAAACATCGTGTAAAGCGGGCCGAACTGCTTTTTTAGATAGGGAACCCTCAGGATGCCGTCGCCGTGTTCGGCGCTGGTGGAGCCGCCGAGGGATAGGACCATCCTGTAAAAATCATCGGCCATCTTGTCCATCTTTACGAGGTCGGCCTTGTTTTTCATGTCGATAAGAGGGCGGATGTGCATGTTTCCGTCTCCGGCATGGCCGTAGACGCAGGCCTCGACCGAGTATTTGTCGAATACGGCATATGTGCCCGTCAAAAAATCATCGAGCCCCTCCGGCGGGACTATCGCGTCCTCGATAAAGGGTATGGGACGTTTCTTTCCGGCTATCCTGTTCATTATAGGCACCGCCGCGCGGCGCACATCCCATAACCGCTCCTGTTCCTCGGCGCCCTGGGCGATGTCCAGCCCGGATATAAGCGCCTCTTCTTCCATGAGTTTTTGTCTTAAGGAGGTGATCTTCCCGTCTGAAGACGCCTTGTCTTCTTCCTCAAATTCCGCAAGGAACGCCCCTTTT
>JAGUXU010000007.1 GCA_020061685.1 Candidatus Omnitrophota bacterium | reverse complement strand
AGTTTGGACCATAAGGTAATCTACGGGATCGTCGAGCCCGGCTCGAGGGTCCTGGACCTCGGCTGCGGCACCGGAGAGCTCCTTTCTTTACTGGTAAAGGAAAAAGGCGCGAAGGTCCAGGGCATAGAATTAAGCGAGCAGGCGATCTATAAATGCGTCGAGAAAGGACTGAGCGTCTTTCACGGCGACATAGATACCGGCTTGACCGAATATCCGGACAAGTCCTTTGATTATGTCATCCTCAACCAGAGTATGCAGGAGGTCAAGAAGGTGGACTTTGTGATAGAAGAGGCGCTGAGAGTAGGCAAAAAGGTCATAGTCGGCTTTCCCAATTTTGCCTATTGGCGCGCGCGCCTGCGCCTTTTCCTGAAAGGGAAGACGCCTGTCACGTACTCGCTGCCGTATCGCTGGTATAATACTCCGAACCTGCATTTCTTAAGCATAAGCGATTTCAAGGAGTTCTGTTCGGAGAAGGATATAACGATACTCCAAGTGTACTATCTGGGCAGGAAGAAAATAATCAGGATATTCGCCAATCTCTTCGCTTTAAACGCCATCTTTATAATAACAAAATAATAAGTCAGCATTAAATTTGTTTTGACATTTACACCGGTCCTGCCTTATAATACTACCTGAAGAGATTCCATCGTTCTCCACTGATAGGCAGGATAATTTTGAGACGAAAAAACGGGTTTTTCATATCATTGATATTATTCTCGTCGATAATCGGCGGGTCTCTTTGCGCCCAGGAAGCGGATGACCAGACCGACCTTGTCGTGTGGGACGGGATGGAGCATAAAAGCACCTGGCATGCCGATGGAAAAGGCAAGCTTGCTCTGGCTACGGAATATGTGACAGAAGGCCGGTCAAGCCTTCAACTAAGCGGCAAGGGCCCTGTCACACTCACAAAAGAGAATACCTACCTAGACCTCAGTTTCGCCAAAAAGTTCGTTTTTGATATATATAACAGCGGCGCGCCCTGCCAAATAGCGGTAGCGATCTACGCAGGTCAGCGATACGAGAGCATTCCGAAGACGTTACAAAACGGGTTGAATAAAAATGTGACCTTCGAATTAAACGCAAAGGATTTTAAGTTTATCCTGACCTCGGAGAACGTCGCTCAAGCCGTCGAGTTTGTCGTCTACCCCCAAGACGATACCGTAGACCCCCTGTATATTGACAATGTCCGGGTAAAGAAACTCGGCAGCCTTGCGTCCCTTCCGCCCGGTATCTCGCCTGCTGCGGGAGCCCTTATCGCAGAAGGTTTTACCCCCGTCGAGACGACTCCGGTATACACGGGCGCATATTCCGTCGGCGCTTTCCCGCACAATCCCCCGCCAAACGTAATTCCCGAACCGGTGACTTTATTCCTACTCGGTACAGGCGCGGCCGGCATTATTCTATTCAAGAAAAAAAGCTTAAAGAGATAAATATATGAGATGCGCGCCATATCTCATAGCGGTTTTTTTACTGCTTTTTCCTTCACGTTCTTACGCCGCTCCGACATACGGCCCTGATATGCCCAAGAAGGGAAAGATAACGATGGGCTATCAGAGCAATATCGTCTTTAAACATCGGTTAGACGATTCTTACGGCAAGATAAAAAGCACCCAGCACTTTCTGGACCTGTCTTACGGCGTATTCGACTGGCTTTCGTTCGACGGGAAATTAGGCGCCGGCGACATAACGCATGAGGGAGCAAGTTTCGGCAAGGTCGGTTACGGCTACAGCTTCGCCGGCGGTTACGGTTTCAGGATCCGGCTTATGGACAGCGGGAAATACAAGGCGGCTCTGGGATTCCATCATATAAGCGTCCACCCTCAAGACAAAGTCATAAACGGCGACAAATACGAGTCCTTCCTTGACGACTGGCAGACCGACCTGACGGTATCGAGGAATTTCGGGAAGATAGACCCCTTTATAGGAGTCAAGGCCTCGAAATTTGACATGGTTTATAATATAAACAAGGGTGGAAGGAAGAGAAGGCCCCCTAAATACTGGGCAGGTGTAGTCGCGGGCTGTGATTTAAACCTGCGCGAGGATATCTCTATCAGGGTAGAAGGGCATTTCATAGACGAGACCTCCCTTAGCACCGGTATATATTATAAATACTAAAGAGGCGGCGATATGGATACTTTTGATGCCATAAGAAAAAGGATAAGCGTCAGGGAATACTCGGACAGGCCCGTAGAGAAGGAGAAGCTTGAGAAGATAGTTGACGCCGGGCGGCTTGCCCCGACCGCGAGGGGGGAGGAGCCGTGGGAATTCATCGTCGTGACCAAAAAGGATAAGTTAAAAGAACTCGCTGATATCACCGACCACGGAAAGTTCCTATCAGGCGCTGCCGCAGCTATTGCCGTATTCTGCAAAGAGACCAAATATTATCTGGAGGACGGCTGCGCCGCCGCCGAGAATATGCTGGTTGCCGCTGCCGATCTCGGCGTAGCTTCCTGTTGGGTCGCGGGTGATAAGAAACTCTACTGTCCTGATATCGCCCGCGCCTTAAATGTCCCCGAGGGCCTTAAGTTGATAAGCATACTCTCGTTCGGTTATCCGAAGACCCCGCCGATCCCGCATAAGAAAAGGCCGTTAAAAGAACTCCTTCACTGGGAAAAATTT
>JAGUXU010000191.1 GCA_020061685.1 Candidatus Omnitrophota bacterium | reverse complement strand
TGCTAAGATCCTCGCTGTCAAGTCAAGGGCGCCCGCCCTGCGGAAGATAATCGTAATGGACCTTCCGCCGGAGGTAAAGGACGAAGATATAATATCATTTGAGTCGGTAGTCCGGTCCGGGGCGGAGAACGCCCTGAACGCGCGGGTAGAATTCGAGTCGCGCGTCCAGTCTACGGCAAAAGGCGGCCTCGCGTCCATAATCTATACTTCCGGGACGACCGGCGAGCCGAAGGGCGTATGTCTGACGCACGACAATTTTTTATCCAACTGCCGGTCATGCCTGGAGCTTCTTCCGCTTGCCGAGGACGACATGGCCCTCTCGTTCCTGCCGTTAAGCCATGTCTTTGAGCGGATGGCGAGTTATTACTTCACGGTCTTCATAGGCGGGACGATTGCCTACGCCGAGAATATGGACTCGCTCCAGCGGAACTTAAAGGAGGTAAGGCCCACTTACGTATGTTCCGCCCCGAGATTTTACGAGAAGATGTACATCAATATAATGAATTCCGTCACCCAAAGCCCGCCGTTCAGGCGGTATTTATTTAACCGGTCGCTGGCTGTCGCGAAGAAGTACATAGAAGAAAAACTGAACAGGATAGACGTCGACCCGGTCACGTGGCTCCGGTATCATCTGGCGAAGACGTTTATTTTTTCCAAGGTGCGCGAAGCGGTGGGAGGACGCATAAAATTTTTCATCTCGGGGGGCGCGCCGCTCTCCAAGGAACTGGCGGAATTTTTATATTCGGTCGGGATAATAGTCCTGGAGGGTTACGGCCTGACAGAGACCTCTCCGGTCGTAAGCTGCAATACCCTAAAGGCGTTTAAGTTCGGCTCGGTCGGAAAGCCGGTAAAGGGGGTTGAGGTAAGGATAGCCGCCGACGGCGAGATACTCGTAAGCGGCCCGAGCGTGATGAAGGGCTATTACAAGAAGGAGAAGGAGACGAGGGAGGCGCTTGACGGCGACGGCTGGCTCCATACCGGCGATATCGGGTTCATCGACGGGGAAGGGTTCCTTCATATAACCGACCGCAAGAAGGACATAATAATAACGGCGAGCGGAAAGAACCTAGCGCCGCAGCCTATAGAAAACCTGCTTAAATCGGATTCATACCTTCAGGAGGTGGTCCTGCACGGCGACAAGAGGCCGTATCTTACGGCGCTGGTCGTGCCGAATTTTGACGCGCTCAAGGGGCTGGCGCTGCGCCAGGGGATACCCTATGTGGCGGCAGACGAACTGGTCAGGCATCCGAGAGTCCACGATTTTATCGCCAAGAGAATAGAAGAAAAACAAAAAGACCTCGCGAACTATGAGAAGATCAAGAAATTCGTGTTACTTGACAGGGGCTTGACCATAGAGGAAGGCGAGATAACCCCCACGTTAAAGGTGAAACGCCGGGTTATCGCCGAGAGGTATAAGAAAATTTTGGATAAGATGTATGAAGTTTGAGGGCTCTTTCAAGAATAAAGACGCGCAGAACCTCGTTTATCGGGCGTTCATCCCCGAGGACCCGAAGGCCGTCGTCGTTTTGGTCCACGGGATGGGCGAGCATTCCCTGAAATACGATTACATGGCCGAGATGTTTTACGATAAAGGCCTCGCGTTCTTTGCGTATGACCAGCGCGGGCATGGACATTCGGACGGAAAAAGGGGCCATGCAGACAGATATGCTGACCTCTTGGAGGACTTAAGGCAGTTTATCGATATCGCGAAAGCCGAGTCATTGCGTGAGGATGTCTATCTTTTGGGATTGAGCATGGGCGGCTTGACGTCACTTCTTTTCGCGATAGAATATGGGGAGAGGATAAAAGGAGTGATCGCTTCGGCACCGGCCTTGCGTTTAGTAAAACCTCCGAGCGGGATAGTAGCAAGCTTGGCCGAGCCGCTGGCGTTTTTATTCCCGGCGTTTACGACACCGAACAGGATACCTTTTGAGGACCTCACTCACGACGCGGCGGTAATCGAAGCGCAGAAGGCCGACAAACTTTCGATCAGGATAATCTCTTTCAGGATGTACGTCGAGATGACCAAGGCCATGAGATACGCGTTTGATAATGCGCCCAAGATAACGGCGCCCGTCTTGCTGTTGCACGGCACAGGCGATAAAGTCATAGATGCCAAAGCGACGAAGGAGTTCTGCGATAAGATGGGCTCAGCCGATAAAGAGGTAAGGTTATACGACGGGCTCTATCATGAGTTGCTCAGGGAGACGGACCGGCGGGAGATAATAGGTGGTATAATAGATTGGGTAACGAAGAGGGCGGGCAAATGATAAAGCGGGTTAAGGCCATCGCGTTGGTTCTCGGCATCGCGGCGCTGACGGCAGTCTTATATAAGCCGGTCGTGATATTGGCGTTCCATATAAAGGAGCCGAAGTTTTTGTGCCCGATAGCATATTACGACGAAGTGAAACTTCGCAGCGACGGATACGGCGAAGGGATGTTCGGAGCGAAGAGAAGCGGAGGCAGGCTGCATTTGGGCATAGACCTTCAGGCGCCGGTAGGAACACCGGTAAGGGCCGCGAAATCAGGAAGGGCGTTCGCGAGCAAAAACGCGGGAATGGGCAAATACGTGGTCATCAAGCATATTGACGGCTCAAAGACCATATACGGCCACCTCTCCAAGATGTTTGTCGTAAACAGCGAACCTGTCAGGAGAGGCGATATAATAGGCGAGGTGGGAAAGACGGGAAACGCGTGGAATCCCTGCATGCTGCCGCACGTGCATTTCGAGATAAAGATAGGCGAAGACCCGGTCGACCCGCTCGCCGGGTATATGCAATTGGGAAAATGAGAAATCCGGATAAAATATTTCTTTTTGCAGCCCTGACCCTGCCGCTTTTTCTCGCGGGCTGCGCGACGGTCTATAATCCCGCCACGGGCGCTAAGGAATATATAATGATATCGACCGCGCAGGAGGTCTCTATCGGCAATCAGGTGGCGGCCGAGGTAGAGACTAAATACCGCCTTTCGCAGAACACGGCGCAGATAGAGAGGGTAAACGCCATCGGCAGCAGGATAGCGGCGGTAAGCGACAGGCAGGATTTGAAATATTATTTTAAGGTGCTCGATAACAAGGATGTGAACGCGTTGTCCACCCCCGGCGGATATGTCTACGTGAATTCCGGCCTGATAGAGAAAGCCAACGACGACGAATTAGCCGCTGTAATCGGCCATGAAGTGGGGCATATCGCGGCGCGCCACTCGGTCCAGGCGATGCAGGCGAATATGGGGACTTCACTGGTCGCGAGCCTCGTATTCTCGCGGGTGGAAACGACCGAACAGGTCCGCCAGGCGGCGGCTATCGGGCTAAATTTGATAATGCTGGGATATTCAAGGGAAGACGAATTTGAGGCGGATAAGTTAGGAGTGAGATACACTTATTACGCGGGATTTGATCCGAACGGCGCTGTCACTTTTATGGAGAAACTGCTACGGGAAGAGAAAGGCGATAATTCCTTCGTTTATTTAAGGAGCCATCCGCTCTATTCCGACAGGATCGCGAAGGCGGCAGCATATGCCGCATATCTGAAAGAGACGCATAGCCAGCCTCCGGTTCATCCCCCGATCCCCGCGAAACAATAATGGTGTCATTGCGAGCAATCTAAAGATGAAGATAATATTCATTATTTTATTTGTCCTCTCCTTCGCCACCGTAAACGGCGGTGCCGCTTTCGGCGAGATGGATTACGCCTCCGAGCGGCTTAGGATGGTAAGAGAACAGCTCATCGCCCGGGACATAAAGGACGAGAGGGTCCTTGATGTGATGAGCCTTGTCGAGAGGCAAAAGTTTGTCCCGGAGACGATGAAGGAATACGCCTACGACGATATGGTCATCGCGATAGGCGGGGGAGAGACCCTTGCGCAACCGTATTCGGTGGCGCTCATCGCGCAACTCTTGAAATTACAAGGCAAGGAGAAGATACTGGAAGTCGGGACAGGTTCGGGTTACCAGACGGCGGTATTGGCAGAATTAGCCAAAGAGGTATATACGGTCGAGACGATAGAGGCCCTGAGGATAGACGCGGAAAAGAGGTTTGAGGCGCTCGGTTACAGGAATATCAGGATAAAGACGGGAAGCGCGGATGAGGGATGGAAGGAATATGCCCCGTTTGACGCCGTCATCATATCCTATCCCATCTCGTATATCCCGCAGAAATTAATAGACCAGCTTGAGGTCAGCGGCAAGCTCATCATCCATATCGGGGACAGGGAATTGAGCAAGGCGCTCGTCGTCGAGAAACAGGCCGGTTCAAAACTCAAGAAATGCGATTTTAAGGGGACATTGATAGCGCCGATCGTCGGCGAGAAGCCGACAGAAGAGGCGTCTCAAAGCGGCATGATCCGCGGCGAGAATAAAAAGTGGAAGACGTCCGAAGGAAGCAAGTGGAAGACAAAACAGTAAGATATCTGCTCCGACGTATCGTCGGAGTCGCGGCATTGGCGTCGATAGTATTGTTTAACGCGCCGCTATATCCGGCCGAGGCGCGGAATTTCGCGATGACGCCGGCGGCCAAAGACGCGATATTAAAAAAAGCCGCGCTTGAAGAACGCGACGGGACAGTGATCCTCCGCCTGACAGGCACGCCGTATGAGATGGGCTACCAGCACGGCGCCCTCCTTAAGGATAATATACGGAAATTCTTCTACGACAACGTGGCGGGCTATCTTGATTCCGAGGAGAAGAAGCGCCGGAGCTCCGCCTTTCCAAATTCCCCGCTCACGGGATATTTTCGCTCCAAGGCGAAAAGCCTGGAAAGGTATATTCCGCAGGATTATCGCGAGGAATTAAAAGGCCTCTCGGAGGGCTGCGGCTTGAGTTACGAGGACCTGCTGCTTATGCATACCGCCATAGACACCGCTTCGCTGTCGCGGCTTGATCTCAACGCGGGATTCAGGGATACGCTGAAAGAAGGCAAGACGGTGATATTTTACGCGCCGGAACGGGGCAATAAATTCGTGACGGTCGGATGCCCGGGCATAATCGGCGCCCTGACCGGGATGAACGGGAAAGGTGTCACTCTTGATGAAGTCGGATACGGCAAGACCGGGGAATTCGTGGGAGGCATCCCCGTCTTATTCCTGTTCAGGCAGTGGCTTCAGTATGCCGATTCTCCTTACGACGCGATAAGGATAGTCTCCTCCTCGCAGCGGACGATAACCGATTCGGTCATCGTGGCGGATACAAGGGTAAACGAAGGCTGCGTCATAGACTTTGACACCAAGATATACGACGCGACATTTGAGAGCGATAAGGTC
>JAGUXU010000196.1 GCA_020061685.1 Candidatus Omnitrophota bacterium | reverse complement strand
TTAATAATCAGTAAATCTGTTTTTTTAGAAGACATTATCTAAGAATTTCTCGACCCTGGCGTATCTGTCCGGCGTACCTATGTCCATAAGTTCCGCCTTTGTCATATAGCCGTAAAATCTGCTCTCGACAAGCCCGGGGAAAATATCATATTCCAAAGATAGTTTTTTCCCGGCCTCGATCATCAAAAAGAGGCTCTTGTCCGCCAAATAGATCCCTGCGTTTATAAAATTACTGCCTTTTGTCCCGGCCTTCTCATTAAAACTCAAGATCTTGCCCGAATGGTCCACCCTGACCGTTCCGTAATCGCGGCTTCCCTTAGCCTTGCGTATGGCTATTGAAAAAGATGCTCTTTTTTCTCTATGAAAATCTATAAATTTGCTTAAGTCCAACGGACAGAATGAATCGCCGTTCATGATCAAAAAAGGGTTACTTCTGACAGCCGATTCGGCATTCTTGACCGCTCCTGCCGTACCCAACGGTCTCTTTTCATGAGAGACCAAGATATCGAACGACTTGTATTTATTCCTGTAGTATTTCCTGATGACTTCGCCTTTATACCCTGAGCAGAGTATAAAACGCCGGAAACCGAAGCGCGCTGCGTAATCTATCAAAAAATCTAAAAACGGCCGCCCGCCTATACCGGCCATCGGTTTGGGCACATCTTTTATGATGCTTTTAAGCCGTTTACCCTCCCCTCCGCAAAGAATAAGGACATCTATCTTTTGCGGCACATATACTTTTTTCATTTACTTCTTTCTCTTGAGCTGCTTGGATCATAAAATATTATCTGGCTTCCGAAGTTCTCAAACTCAAAAGGAACGTATAGGAGATGTTTTAACTTCTTCTTTATCTTAGGGTGGACCTCGGGTCTTGCAAAAAACAGGATAAATCCGCCGCCGCCGGCTCCCAGCAATTTCCCTCCGATAGCGCCGGCCCTAATGGCGCTGGAATAGATTTCGTCTATTTCGGGGGTCGTAATCATACTGGATAAAGACCTCTTAAGCTGCCAGCTTTCATGCAACAATTTTCCGAATTTGGATATATCGGTATCGCTATTTATAATACCGACGGCTTTATGCACCATATCAAACATCTCTTTTAATTCTTTGTTGTTCTGGGGGATCCTCTTGATCTGCTCTTTGGCGATCTCTGAGGCATAGCGGGAAAGGCCGGTGAAAAACAATAATAAATGGTCCTGAAGAAGATCAAGCCTTCCCTCATTAATGGTGATCGGCTGTACCCTGAATTTTCTATCGCCGTTAAATTCTATCAGATTAAAGCCGCCGAATGCCGCCGAGATCTGATCCTGCGAACCGACGTTCTCCTTGAGTTTTTCTTGTTCTATGCAAATAGCCTTCTGGGCTAATGTCATTTTGGAGATCATGTCTCCTCTAAGCGCATACAATGCACTGATCAGCCCTACAGTAAATGAGGAGCTGGACCCCAGACCGGTCCTTGCCGGCAGATCACCGTCGTGATGGATCTCCACTCCCTCTTTAACTTTCATAAATTCGAGGCAGGCCCTCACGGAAGGATGCTGGATCTCCGATATTTTTTTCACCTGTTCCATCTTTGAATAAATGATCCGGGACTTATGCTCGAAAAAAGGCGGCAGATAACGGCAGGAGATATAACAATACTTATTTATCGTAGTCGCTAATACGGCGCCGCGATTTTCTCTATACCACGCGGGGTAATCTGTTCCGCCGCCGAAGAAAGAGATACGGAAAGGCGTTCTGGTTATTACCATGATCTCACCTCACACATTTGAGAACTGATTTCTTCTTACTATTTGATACCCTTTTATCAATTCCGCGATGCCTTTTTGAATAGAAAAATCCGGCTTATAGCCCGTCTTTTCGATCTTCTCGTTGCTTACGATGTAATCCCTCTTGTCCGGATCTTCCCCTACCTTTGCCTCGGCAAAATAAAAATCCGGCGCTTGCTTCTTGATCTCTTCGCACAACTCCCACTTGCTTAAGTTGGCGTCGCTTAACCCTACATTATACGGTTCACCCTTCATCCGCTCGTAGTTCCTCAAACAATGAACGAACGCTTTTGCTACATCGCGGACATGTATATAGTTCCTTTTAGCATGAGCCTCGAAAAGGACCAGGAAGCGGTCGGTTACGGCGCGGTAGACGAAATCATTGACCAGAAGGTCCAATCGCATCCGCGGACTGATCCCGAATGCGGTGGCAAGCCTTAGGGTAATGCAGTTTCCCGACTGCAGTAAAGCTTCTTCTGCCTCTACTTTTAATTTGCCGTAAAGAGAAACCGGCCTCAAGGGTGTCTTTTCCGTGCAAAAAACCCCTTTTTGGCCTATCCCATACCCGCTGTTAGTGGTGGGAAAAATTATCATTTGGTCCTTGCTGCGCAAATCCAATATCATCTTCACGGCATCCACGATTATACTCTTGGCTTCAAAGGGATTCTTCTGGCACAGAGGGGCCCCTGTAAGACAGGCCAGGGGAAAAATCGCATCCGTGCCCTTCAGGCATTTGGAGATCAGCTCTTTGTCCCGCGCATCTGAACGGATAACAGTCAATTTCCTGTCATAGCAGCAATCCAACAGCGAAGGTTGATTATACATAAAATTGTCGACCGCAATGACCTCAAAACCTTCCTTCAGCAGTTCAGGCACTAAAACAGAACCGATATACCCCGCCGCTCCCGTGACTAATATTTTCATCGTCTTAACAGCTCCTTTGCTGACTTTATTATATCGTCCTTGCTTGGGTAAAAGGCCTCTTCCAAAACATAGCTGCTCGGCACCGGAACATCCGGCCAGGCGACTATCTTAACGGGTGATTTCAGATATTTAAACCCTTTCTGTGCGACTATTGAGGCGATCTCGGAAGCTGCGCCGCATGTCCTCCAATCCGTATCGGCAATTATCAACCGCCCTGTCTTTTTAACGGATTCCAGGATGATTTCTTCGTCAAGCGGTTTCAATGTCCTGGGGTCGATTACCTCTGCGTCGCAACCCTCTTTTTGAAGCTCCTCTGCCGCTCTTAATGCCTCTATTACCATATATGAGACCCCGACAATAGTCACGTCCTTTCCTTTTCGACGGACGAGACCTTTGCCGAAAGGAATAGCATACAATTCTTCGGGGACATAGCTCTTATGTTTAAACAGCCAGCGGTGTTCGATAAATATAACGGGGTTGCCGTCGGCGATACTGGCGACCAATAATCCTTTTGCGTCATAAGCCGTGCTCGGCATAATAAGGCGCAAGCCGGGTACGTGCATAAACAATCCGTAGAGGGATTGGGAGTGCTGAGCGCCGGAACCCCAGCCTCTGCCTATGACGGCTATGATGACCAAGGGAACTTTTAATTTACCGGCAAACATATAGCTATACTTGGAGGCGTGATTGACTATCTGATCCATCGCCAATAATAAAAAATCCGGCCTATTATGAAAATATATCGGTTTCATTCCGCTGATAGCCGCGCCTACTCCTATTCCGGTCATGGCATTCTCAGACAAAGGCGTATCAAAAACTCTTTCCTTCCCGTACTTTTTATGCAGATCAAGTGTCATTCCAAACATACCCGACGGATCATCAACGCCCTGGCCCATAATAAAGATCTTCTTGTCCATCGCAAGGGCCTGACCTAAGGTCTCTTTTATGGCCTCGGGCACAGTAAGTTTCCTTGAGTCCTTATCGGGATGCTCGTCAAAACCGGGTTCCTGTTTTTCAATTAAAATTTTTGTCCAGGGCATTTTATTTAACCGAATAAATATTTTTCAAGCTCTCCTTTGTCCGGCAAAGGAGACTTTTTAGCAAATTCAAAAGCTTCCGATATATCCTTATCTATCTCTTCATTGATCTCTCTTATCTCTTTAGGCTTTATGACGTTTTCTTTGATAAGAGTGCCTTCAAAATGTTTAAGGGGGTCTTTCTTCGTCCATTCCTCCAATTCATCCAGCTTCCTATAAGCGTCCTTTTGAGGATCTCCGGCGCCGGCATGAGCCCTCCAGCGATACGCCTTACATTCTAAAAATGAGGGGCCTTTACCGGAACGGGCATCCTCAATGGCTTTTTTTGACTTGCGGTAAATTTCGACGACATCGCATCCGTCGACCTGATAAGAAGGAATAGCAAAAGCCTTAGGCCTCATAGAGATATCGCAATTCGCCTGTCTTGCGCTCTGATGGGAACAAACGGAATAAAAATTATTTTC
>JAGUXU010000003.1 GCA_020061685.1 Candidatus Omnitrophota bacterium | reverse complement strand
CGTCTATCGAGGCCGCCTCATACAAAGATTCAGGTATCCCCTGAAGGGCGGCGAGATATAAAAGCATGTTATAACCCGCCCCCTGCCAGACACCCATAATTATAAGCGCCGGCTTTGCCCAAAAGGTGCTGTTAAGCCAATTGGGGACATCCGTAAATCCAAGGGTCACAAGAATGCTGTTCAAAAGCCCGTATTCCGAATTAAATATCCAGCGCCAGACTATTGCGACGGCTATCAGGGAAGAGATGACCGGCAAAAAATAAATGGTGCGGAAAAATACTATGCCCCTTAACTTCTGATTGACTAGGATGGCGAAAAATAATGATGCAGCCATCCCAAGGGGAATGCCTATCATAAAAAAGATGGTATTGTAGAGAAAGTACCAAAAATCCTTATCTTTCATCAGCGCTATAAAGTTATCAAAGCCGACAAACTTCATTGGCGAAGTCATATCCCATTCGCAAAAAGAAAAAATAAGGCAGACTACTACCGGAACGAGGGTAAAAGACAGGAATCCGATGATATTAGGGGCCAAAAATGCGTAGCCCGTAAGTATTTTGTGTAATTTCCTCTTTGCGGATTCTTTCGACATTAATTTTGCCTATTTCTTATTGGCCTGCTGCAACACCATGTCTACTTTTCTTGCCGCTTCTTTACAGGCCTCATCCACAGGTTTTTTATTAAGCCAGATCGCCTCAAATTCGGTTCTCCAGCCTCTCTCCTCGTTCCACTCCCCCCAGTTCGCGGTAAAATCAAGGTCATGGGCATAATCCATCACTTCAAGGAAAACTTTTTTATTTTCAGGCTTTAACGCCGGATTAAGAAAAGCCGGTGAATTAGCCACCCTGACCATGGCCGGGATAGCCGCGCCTGTATCGGCTAATTCCTTTTGAGCCTCTTCCTGAGAAAAGAATTTTACCAATTCCCACGCCTCGTCCGGAACTTTGGTCTTCGCGTAAATCACATGGCATAATCCGTTAGCGCTGGCGGCCCTTTTCTTTTGCTTCGGAAGATGTTCGACCTCGAAATCCAGATCTTTATACTTCCGATACTCCTGCAGAAACCACGAACCTTGAGGGACCATCGCCACCCTTCCCAAGACGAATCCGCCCTTCCACCCGAAAGATTCCGCCTCAATGGGAGACAGGGCCACTTTATCCTTCCAGATAAGGTCATGAAGGAATTGTATGGCTTCTATCGCTTCCGGTTGATCGAGCATACATCTGGTCTTCTCTTTATTCAAAATCTCGCCGCCGTTCTGCCAGACGAAATTTGCCCAGCACGATTCTATATTGGCGCTCAATTCGCAGCCATAATAATCTATTCTGCCGTCATTGTCAACGTCCTTCGTCAGTTTAATGGCCGCCTCCCTGAAATCCTCCCATGTCCAGTCTCCGGTGGGGTATGCTACTCCGAATTTGTCAAATAACTTTTTATTGTAATAGAGCGCCACTGTATTAAAATCCCGCGGCATACCGTAGATATGCCCTTTATATTTAAAGAGATCCACCAGCAAAGGATAATAATCTTTCATGTCGATCGTGGCATCTTTGTCTATGTACGGCTGAAGGTCCAGGAGCTGGCCGTTTTCGACGAACTTGAAAAAATACGCCCCGCTCATCAGCCATACATCCGGTACGCCGCCACCGGCGACCTCTATCTGTAATTTTGACCAGTATCCGCTCCAGTCGCTGTACTCGACTATTACTTTTATGTCGGGATGCAGCTCTTCGAATCTCTTGACTATCTTTCTGGTGGTCTCCAATTGGGAAGGAGTGGCAAACTGGAAATACCTGATTACTTTTTTACCGGAGGTATCTTCCTTTGCCCCGCAACCCGCAAGGACCAAAGATAGGACAAAAATGGGGATGATGCCTAAAAATAAACCGTGTTTTCGCATTTATTCTCTCCTCTTTTACTGCGCTTCATTACGCCAGTATAAAACTTGCACCTGAGGTAAATAAGTAACGGTCACGTCCCCGAGGACGGGGGTTACGCTGCTTGCCTCATAGTCTCCCGTCCTGAAAGCAGTACTTGATAATTCCGTTTTGAATTGTATGCGGCTGCCGGAAAAGGCGGAAAGTTGGCCGCCATTATTTACCTCCGTTGAAAAGGTATCTTCAGTATCCAGTGTCTCACCTGCCCTGACATACATCCTTACGGATGTGTTTTTAATGGAAGGCGCTGTCCAAGAAATTGTTCCCCAGCTGACATCATTTGGACCGGCATAAAAAGGCGTCGAGGCAAAATAACCATTTTGAAATATGACCCGCATATTATCAAAATGGGCTTGGGATAATGAATAAGCGCCTATTTTTCTTTCCATCGGCGTTTCCCCGTCTACAGGGTTATAGTCGGGGGCAGGACCTAAAGCATACCATCTATGAAAACCATCTTTACCATCACCCCCCCCGACTACATTATACCCATTTTGACTCTTGATTTTAATTAAATCCTGTGACGCTTCAGTGGATATAACTTTTGCCCCGGCTTCGCTATTTACATAAGCCCAGTAATTAGAACTTTGGGCAATAAATCCTAATACTTTATCTTGTGAATAGCTGCGATAAAAAATCTCTAAGATGGTGCCACCGGAGCCCCAAAATGAACTGCAGGG
>JAGUXU010000134.1 GCA_020061685.1 Candidatus Omnitrophota bacterium | reverse complement strand
GATGAGGCGGTGGCCGTAGCGAAAAAATCCGATATGGCCATCATATTCGGCGGGTTTAATAATAAGATCGAGAGCGAGGGTTTTGACAGGCCGAATATGGACCTGCCCGATAACCAGAATGCCCTCATAGAGAAGATCGCCGCGGCGAATAAGAACACGGTAGTTGTCTTAAATACCGGCGCGGCCGTCGCGATGAGCAAATGGATAGACAAGGTCCCTGCAATCGTTGAGGCGTGGTATCCCGGTCAGGAATGCGGGAACGCGGTAGCCGATGTCTTACTCGGTAATTATAATCCGGGCGGAAAACTCCCCACGACCTTTCCGGTAAAATGGGAGGATTGTCCCGCGTACGGGAATTTCCCCGGCGGCAACGGACAAGTCACCTACGCGGAAGGTATATTCGTCGGCTACAGGTATTTTGACACGAAGAACGTAAAGGTCCTGTTCCCGTTCGGGCACGGATTATCATACACGACCTTTGCCTACAGCAATATAAAGATAACGCCGGCCACTTTACCGGGTGGGGGTATTGCCGTAGATGTCAGCGCCGATATAAAGAACACAGGTGCGAGGGAAGGCGCTGAAGTCGCCCAACTCTACGTAAGCGACAAAGAGGCAAGCGTGGAGCGCCCTGCCAAGGAATTAAAGGGCTTCCAGCGCGTAGTCCTCAAGCCCGGCGAGACGAAGACCGTGAATTTCCGGTTGGATAAGAGGTCTATGGCGTTTTATGATGTGAATAAGAAAGACTGGGTCGCCGAGCCCGGCGAGTTTGAGATATTGATAGGCGCTTCTTCCCAGGACATCCGCCTGAAAGGCAAATTCGTCCTTGAAACAGGGAAGATGATGTAGGTTTGTCATTCCCGCGCGAAAGCTTGTCATCCCCGCGAAAGCGGGGATCCAGGCTTGTCATTGCGAGCGGAGCGAAGTCCCTCGATTCTTCTCGGGATGGTTCGAGGGATGGTGAGTTCATCGAACCACAATCTAATTAGTAATTTGTCTTCTTGATCTTCTTCGCGGTGCCGACACCGTCAGCGAGCGACTCATATTCTATCCGGACCGTGTCGTTCTGCTTGATATCGTCCAGCGTTATCGCCTCGTCATCATCTCCGTAGATGGCGGTTTCCGGCGTGACATTGAATATTATTGAGACTCCGGCATCATCAATGACCGAGATAGTCGAATCTCCCTCTGCCACAGTCACCGTATCGACTTCCGCGGTAACCGTGCCGCTGTCCGCTTCTACCGCGCCTGCGGAAAACGCGCATGCCGCGATAGAGAGTATTAAAATGGCGTTTTTCATATTTGCCTCCTTACGGGGTGATTATACCACAAAAAATAATTCAGGGTGTGCTATAATACTGGCAGAATGTCATTCCTGCGAAAGCAGGAATCCAGATATGTCATTGCGAGCGGAGCGAAGCAATCTAACATGCCCATCATAATCGACGGTTGGAACATGGTCCGCCACGAGCATTCCGGCATAGACCATCACGACGCCTTAGACGGCGCCTCGGCGCTCATCTCAACGCTTCAGCGCTTCCAAGATACGCATAATGACCTTATCATCCTCGTCTTCGACAGCCGAAGCGAATATCTTAATATACCGCTTCGCAGCACGGCGAAACTTCTCATCGTCGCGGCAAAGGACGCAGACGTCTACATCAAGCGCTACATTGATAAGGTCCCCCAACGCCAGCGCCGCAACCTCCGCGTCGTCAGCTCCGACAGGTCGTTGTATTTTTATGCGAAGGATGCGAGAGCAACACCAGTGAAATGTGAGGAATTTTGGGGAAGGTGTAGAAATAGTTGAAAGAAAATCTCCCTATAACGCGTCTATTATAGTAGGGTAACAAAGAAAACCTTACATTGACGCATGAATAGGGAGGTGTTAAAATACACATGGGGAGCGAGATAAAAACCTATTTTAGAGACGAAAAAACGCAATGTTGTCAGAGGCATTATATGAACCAAAAAATATTAGGGCAATATTTTACTAAAAAAGATAAATGGCTAAAAGCTCATATTAAAGAATTTGTAATATCTAGTGGTTGCAGTGAGATTTATGATCCATATGCCGGAAACGGCGATTTGTTAAAACTTTCCGATAGTTTCGGAATTACCAAAGCGTTTGGTTTGGACATAGACTCTAAAAAGAATTTTGCAGTGAATGATAGTTTATTAAAAATTCCTACAAGAAAAAACGCCATAATAATCACAAATCCTCCCTACCTAAGTAATTATAGTGCTAAAAGAAAAGGTATATATGGTAATGCAGAAAGCTACTTTATTAGTTCTGAATATGGCGATTTGTATTTAATTGCACTTGAAAAAATGTTGCAAGCGCAAGAATATGTTGTAGCGATCGTTCCAGAGACTTTTATAAATAGTAATTTTAAGCATAAATATCGATTAAATTCGATTACTATAATAGAAGAAAATTGTTTTGACGATACTGAGACGCCGGTATGTGTTCTTTGTTTTGATGGAAGAGCAAAAGAATATTCGGAAATCAAAGTGTATAAGAATGATGAATATTTAAATAATCTGGATTATTATGAAAAATTGAGATTAAAACCTGCAAAATACCTTAGGATATTCTTTAATGATGCTACTGGCAATATTGCATTAAGAGCAGTCGACACAACAAATCCTAAATCCATGATAAAATTCATGAAAAAGGAAGCACTTGATTACGATTTAAAGGGAATTAAGATAAGTTCTAGGCTAATAACAATAATAAAATTGGATAAAGTAAAGCATGATAAG
>JAGUXU010000118.1 GCA_020061685.1 Candidatus Omnitrophota bacterium | reverse complement strand
TTCCTTAAGCCTGACGTAATCCGACCATTCCTTTTCGCCGCCGGACTGCGCTTCTATGACTTCCTTGACCGCGTTGGCCTGCGAGGTGAGTTCATCAGATTGATAGACGATCGTCGCCTCAAGCGTCTTCGGCAATACCGGCGACTGCTGCTCGTATTCGCCGTGATGGCTTAAAATTATGTGCTTGAGTTTTAATTCGAGGTCCTTCGGGAAATCCTTTATCTCGGAGATCTTTTTTGACAATATATCAAATCCCAAAGTAAGATGCCCTATCAACCCGCCGTCGAGGGTATATTGGAATGTGTTCGGGTCTAGCTCGAGGACTTTTCCGATATCGTGGACAAAAGCGCCTATAAGGACAAGATCCTTGTCGGCCTGCGGGTATAATTCGCATACCCTCTCGGAGATATACATCACCTCATAGGTATGTTCAAGCAGGCCGCCGATATAGGCGTTATGCCAGCTTGAGGCACCGGGTGATCTCTTGAACCGGGATATGAAGTCCGCGTCTTCCAGGAATTTTTTCGCGAGAAGGGAGAGCCATTTATCGGATATCCCGTCAAGAAAGGACCTGACTTTATTGAATAATTCATCCGAGTTCTCTACGGCACGGATGAGGTCGGCTAGCTTGTATTCTTTATCGGTAGCGGCCCTTAGCGCCGCTACCGTTATCTGCTTATTGTTATTCCACAGGGTGACTGTGCCGCTTACGACTGCCACAGAGCCGGAATCTACCGCGGCTTCTACGCCGGCGACATTGTCCCACATCCTGCCCTCTATCTCGCCTGTCTTGTCGGCAAAGACAAGCCTGAAATAGGGGTTGCCCTCTTTCGTCTTAAGCGTCTCCTTCTTCTTGAGAAGGAATGCCGTCTCTACGGGTTGCCCCGCTTTTAGTTCCCTTATGGTCATTTAGGATGTGCCGGCTTTTACTTGATGTAATCGCAGGATTTAGTGCCGTAACTTTCTTTCACTTTCTTGATGTTCTTGCCCTTTACCGCCTTGACGTTGGTCTTTGACTTCGATGTAGAAGCGGTGCCGTCGCCCCATGTCCAGTTTATTTCCGGGCCGGCGGCGGCGGCCTTGTTGCCTTTTACCTCTTTACTGGCGGCCTGCGCGGATGAAGCCGCAAAAAGCGACAGGACGGCCAAAATAACTATCAGTCTTTTCATTTCTACCCCTCCCTTCGTGAGAGATAATTATATCATACTTTAAGGTTGAATACCAAGGCCGATATCCGTGGGGGCCCTGCCTATCGAGTAAAGCAATTTTACCGTAGACCCTATTCTTTCTTTTATATCCGCGTCCTTGCCCGCGCGGTCAGGATAGATATCGTATAGCCGCCGGTACCCTGCCGGGGTGACGTTGATCATCAGGGAATTGCCGCCCGCGAGAAGGCCCTGCTTAAGGCCGTTCTCTTTATCGAGCGTCTCCAGGGAGGTCGTGACGAGTATCCTTGACTCCGGGTTCATTATACGCGCCCGTGCGATGGTATCCAGCGTCTCCTCTATCAACGGGGACGAGAAGCCCGCTAAGGGCGTTTGGGGATGAGGGATGAACGGGCCGAACGAGAACATCTCCGTGCCCAGAGAAGCGGTAAGCCGGATATCCTTAAGAAGGTCTTCCTGTGTCTGACCCGGCAGGCCGATCAGAAAACCGGTCATAATAAGGTAGCCGGCCTTGTGTAACCTCTTGATCAGATCTATGCGGGCCTTCGGGTCGTGGCCCGGACGCATCTTCCTGTAGAGCGCGGGATTGCCCGTCTCAAAACGCAGAAGGACGCCCCGGGCGCCGGCTTTATATAATTTTTCATAAAGTTCCGGGGGCCTTTCTCCGATACTTAAGATGATGAGCGCCGGGCTCTTCTTCCTTATCCTCTCGACCATCTCGATGAGCTTGTCCTCGTCATACCAGAGGTCCTCTCCGGATTGCAGGACCAGCGCTTTAAACTTAAGTTCCCTGACCGCGAAATCGGCCGTGTCCACTATCTCGTCGACATCCATTCGGTAGCGGGCAAGGAAGGAATTGCTCTTTCTGAGGCCGCAATATAAGCAGTCGTTCCTGCAATGATTGGAGAATTCGAGGATGCCGTGGACGCAACAGGAATTGCCCAGTTCTTTTTGGCGGACGGAATTAGCGATCTGGCGCAGGTCTTTCGGTTTCTGGGCGAGCCGGAGATCGGTCTGCTGTAATTTAAAGAAGAGTTCTTCCCATATCTTCAGGACCTCTTCGGCTTCCCGGCGCGAGACCCTCTGGACCACAAAGCCGCCCTGCGCGTAGATATAATCTCCGGCGGAAAGCTCATAGAAATCGTTCTTGGCCTTTCGCCTCTCGCCGAAGTAGTCTACGGTTACGACATTGTCTTTTATATCAACGACTTTTCCCGGTATGGCATAACACATCTAAAAACCCGTTTATCTCCTTTGCTATATCATCGCATCTTGCTTTTAATGTATCGGTCAGCCCCTCGCCGAAGGAGGCGTCTTCCACCTGAATGCCCGCCACATAGACCGCCGTCTTGATGCCCAATTTTTTATAGAGTTCAAATATGTCCTTCAGGCCCAGTTCATGCGAAGAACTGATGCTGTATTTCAGGTCGTATTCCACCTTGTCCAGCTCGAATATCTTAAGCTGGCCGCAGGGAAGGGACGCGTCTATGCCGTCTATCAGGACGACCATATCGTAGTCGCGTATCCTGTGCAGGAGGTCAAAGCTGGCTATCCCGAAATTCAGGTAATCTATGCCGCTTGCCTTGCGGAAAGAAAGAAGGGATTCAAGTATCGTTATTCCTATACCGTCGTCCCTCCTGAGGGTGTTGCCGAGACCGATCACCGCTATCTTCTTAGACACTTCTACCCGTTAATAAATTTCACATCCAGAAGGTGGGTCGCGCAGGATATACAGGGGTCATAGGCCCTTGCGAGCATCTCGAGGCCAAGGGTTATCTGTTCCTGCGTCTTTTTGCCCAATAATTCAGGGACGATCTTGCGCATATCGTCCTCGAGATTTCCCATATTCTGGTTTGTGGGTATTACACAATTCGCTTGGGTTATATGCGCCGTCTCATCTATAGTGTATTCGTGAAATAAAGAACCTCTGGGGACTTCCACGCATCCAATCCCGGTATTGGGCTTGTATTTGATCTTGTCGGCCTCGCTTCGCTTGGGCCATGACGATACAAGTATCTTATCTTTATTTAGCCCGTCCTTTAGTATCTTCCCGATTATGACGATAGACTCCTCGAGGCAGTGGACCCATTCTACAAGTTGCGCGACTGTATTTAAATATGGATTGTGGCAGGGCGCTTTCAGGCCAAGTTCGGCCGCGACCGCTTTCGCCCTCTCATTAAGTTTGTCGCTGTTATTATTAAACCTTGAGAGCGCCCCGACAGCGTAGGACTTGCCGTTGATAGTCGCTATCTTGGCCCTTGAATAATCTAATACGGTCTCCGTGAACACCTTCCTGTAATTCTTATCCGAGGCCCTGTTTCCGCCGTTTACCGTTAAATCGCCGTCATACATCGCGTATTCTTCGTCATTGGCAAGCGACATGTATTGAGTCGGCCGCTCAAATACGGGGAATTTAAGCTTTTTTAATATCTTGACCGTCTTCTCGCCGTCTTTCCGGGCCTCGAGCATTAACTTGTGCAGCTTTTTCAACCCATCCTTTGAGGGGAGTTTTGTCAACCCGCCTATGACATAACTTATAGGATGGATATGCCTGCCCGCGAGCACCTCGCCGCCGTAATCGCTCATCCTCTTCATCCTCAAGGCCATCTCGACTACGGGTTTGTGGGTCTTGATTAAAGGCATGACGCTCTTTACGCCCAAAAGGTCAGGGGCGACAAGAAAGTAGATATGGAGTATGTGGCTGTCCATCTGTTCAAAATACAAAAGCAGCTTTCTTAGCATAATCGTCTCATCGGAGGGCATTATGCCCAAGGCGTCTTCGCCCGCCTTTATGCTGGCTAAACTATGGCCGCATGCGCAAATGCCGCATATGCGGCTGGTGATATGCTGGGCTTCCCAGATGGACCTGCCGACCAGCATAGATTCAAAGAAACGCGGCGATTCTATCACTTGAAATTCGCATTTGGTGAGTTTACCGTCTGTCACATCAACTACTATGTTCCCGTGCCCCTCGACTCTCGTTAAATAATGGACGTCTATCTTGACGTTCTTAGTGTCTATACTACTTGAATTCTTTGTCATATTTCTCCCCCGCCGAGTCGTTATATAAAGTAAAATGCTGCAATATATCTTCCAGTTTCAGGCCGTATTTTAATAATATTTCCTTGTGGCCGTTTGCCGCCGGATTTTCCACAAGGCCCCGGCACCCGTAACACCTGTTTCCGTTATTGATACACCATGAGTTACATCCGGCCCTCGTCACCGGGCCCATACATTCCTCATCTTTTTCGTACCGGCAGACATTTTCATTCATCTTGCACTCTACGCACACCGCGTAATTGGGGAGCGGATACGGCTTACCCATGAGTATGCTTTTCAGGACCGCTATTATCTCCGGGATATACGGAGGGCAGTTAAGGATATAATAATCTACCTTGACTACCTTATCCAAAGGCATCGCGTTGATGGTATTTATCGTATTCGCCTTGTCGCCATAGACCGTCTTCTTGGCCACTTCCAGAGGCGACCTGTTCTTGATGGCGTTTACGCCCGCGATGGTCGCGCAGGAACCGAACGCGACCAAAATTTTTGCCTTTTCCCTGATCTCTTTTATGCGTTTGATATCGTTATCCGTCGAGATGCTGCCCTCCACGATGGCGATATCGTAATCCTGCCCTCTCTCGGACATTATCTCGCGGAAGTTCACTATCTTGACCAGTTTCGTCAATTCGAGGAAGGTCCGGCCCATATTGGCGAACTGAAGCTGGCAGCCCTCGCAATCGGTAAAATCGAAGAACGCTACCTTAGGCCTTGGCCGCTTTTTCATGGCATTCTCCCCTAAAATCATTCAATTGGGCGTATGTAAATACGGG
>JAGUXU010000121.1 GCA_020061685.1 Candidatus Omnitrophota bacterium | reverse complement strand
CGGTGAGGATAACGCATATACCGACCGGCCTGGTCGTCCAATGCCAGGACGAGCGCTCTCAGTTAAAGAATAAAAATAAGGGCATGAAAGTCCTGCGCGCCCGGCTTTTGGACAAGGCGATATCCGAACAGCATGAGAAAATAGCCAAAGAGCGCAAGACGCAGATCGGCACGGGCGAGCGCAGCGAAAAGATAAGGACTTATAATTATCCCGACAGGCGGGTCACTGACCACCGGATCGGCCTTACCATACATAATCTGGAGAACGTCCTGGAAGGGAACCTGGACGAGATAATACTGGGATTGCTTAAAGCGGAAAAAGATCTGCGTTTAAGAGAGGTTAAATAATATGGATTCATTGGAGCAACTGGCATGCTGGGCTTTTGAATGCGACCGGACGCAGTTATACCTCGGCGATTATGAGGCGGACGAGGAAAATATGAAAATGTTTCACGAAGCGCTTGATTCCTATGCCCGCGGCGTTCCGGTCCAATATATAACCGGCGAGACCGAGTTTATGGGGCTTGAATTACAGGTAAATCCCTCTGTCCTGATACCGCGCCCCGAGACGGAAGTTTTAGTCGAACGGGTCTTGCAGCTTATGGGCAAAGAGGGCTTCGCGTCGCCGTATATACTGGACCTCGGGACCGGCTCGGGAGCCATAGCGGTCAGTTTGACAAAACATAACCCATTGTGTAGAATAGTAGCCTCCGATATCTCGGAGGAGGTCCTGGAGGTCGCGAGGGCGAATGCCGCCTTAAACGGCGTTACGGACAGGATACGTTTTATTTTATCGGACCTCTTCAACGGGATCGACGAAAACGAAAAGTTCGATCTGATAATATCCAATCCGCCCTATATTCCCGCCGATCATTATGACGCGCTGCCGCTTGAGGTAAAGAATGAGCCGCGAGTCGCTCTTGACGGAGGAGAGAAAGGGCTGGAGTTTTACAGGAAGATAATCCCCGAGAGCGCGAGGAGATTAAAAGAAGGGGGTCATCTGGTCCTGGAGATGGGGTTCGGGCAATCCGAGGCGATCAAAGGCTTAGCGGACGATACCGGCTCTTTCGTCCAGACAGAGATCATAAAAGACCATAACGGGATAAACAGGGTGTTTTTTGCGAGAAAGCGGAAGTGATGGATAAAATAGTGATCATGGGGCCCACGAAGTTAAAAGGGACGGTCGAGGTAAGCGGGGCGAAGAATTCCGCGCTTCCGATAATGGCCGCCACACTCCTGACGAACGAGCGGTGCATTATAAAGAAAGTCCCTCCCCTGCGTGATGTCAATACCATGATAAAGATCCTGAGGAATCTGGGAGTAAAGGTCCAGTTCGAGGGCAGCCGGCTGGCCGTAGACCCCAAGGGTTATAGTAATTATGTGGCGCCGTATAAATATGTAAAGGAGATGCGCGCCTCGTTCTGCGTCCTGGGGCCGATCCTGGCGAAGTTGAGATGCGCCCAGGTCTCGTATCCCGGCGGATGCGCCATCGGGAACCGTCCCGTCGATCTTCATATGAAGGGGATAAGGGCTTTGGGCGCGGACCTGAAGATAGAGCACGGTTATGTAGTCGCGAAGGCAAAGCAGCTGAAGGGGGCCCATGTATATCTCGGCGGCGCATTCGGCTCTTCTGTGCTTGCGACGGATAATGTCATGATGGCCGCTACCCTCGCGAGAGGAAAGACGGTCATCGAGAACGCCGCCTGTGAACCGGAAGTGGTGGATTTGGCCGAATTTTTGACGAAGATGGGCGCCAGAATAAAGGGAGCGGGCACGCATTTTATCGAGATAGACGGGGTGAAAAAACTGGGCGGCGCCGAATATGAGGTGATCCCGGACAGGATAGAGGCCGGCACTTTTATGGTAGCCGCGGCGATCACCAAGGGCGATATCACGATAAGGGGGGCGCGGTACGACCATCTGGGCGCCCTGATCGATAAATTGCAGGATGCCGGAGTGGCGATCGCCCGGCACGGTAAGGATATCCGCGTGCGTGTCCTGCGTTCATTAAAGCCGGTCGACCTTACCACGCTGCCTTATCCGGGATTCCCGACGGACCTGCAGGCACAGATGATGGCTTTGATGGCGGTCATCGACGGTATCAGCGTCGTCACCGAAAAGATATATCCCGACAGGTATATGCATGTGAGCGAATTGGCAAGGATGGGCGCGCAGATAAAACTCGAAGGCGATTCCGCGATAGTCAAAGGCGTAAAGGAGTTAAGCGGAGCGCCTGTTATGGCATCTGACCTGCGCGCGTCAGCCGCTCTGGTGCTCGCGGGAATGGCGGCGAGGGGCCGCACGGACATCTCAAGGGTCTATCATTTGGACAGAGGTTATGATAGGATAGAACAGAAGTTGTTGCGATTGGGCGCTAATATTCACAGAGAAAAGGAGGAGTAATCGATGTCAGCGGTAATAAGATTAAAGAGGCTGGGCACAAAGAAGAAACCGCATCAGAGGATCATCGTCATCGACTCGCGCAAAGGAAGGGATATGAAGGCGCTGGAGGAACTGGGTTATTACGACCCGACAAAGAACCCGCCTTTCGGCAACCTGAAGAAGGAGCGGATATTGTATTGGCTTAAGGTCGGCGCGAAACCCTCGTCTACCGTTTCGATAATTTTCAGGAAATCAGGCATAATTTCATAATTTATGCGGATAGACATACTTACTCTTTTCCCGAAGATGTTCGAGGGTGTGCTGGGGGAATCCATAATCAAGCGCGCCCAGAATAAGGGTAAAGTCAGTATAAGGGTCCATAACTTACGCGATTGGAGCGGGGATAAGCATAAGAAAGTAGACGATAAGCCTTTTGGCGGCGGCCCGGGAATGGTGATAAAGCCGCAGCCGCTCTTTGACGCTATAGATGATCTTAAATCGCCGTCGTCGCGCGTGGTCCTCCTGACGCCGCAGGGAAAGACCCTTGATCAGGCCGTCGCCGGGAGATTTTCCAAGTTTAAGCATTTGATATTGGTCTGCGGCCATTACGAAGGGATCGACGAACGGTTCAGGAAAAAGGCGGTTACCGATGAGATCTCGCTCGGCGATTTCATCCTGACCGGCGGCGAGATACCGGCGATCGCTTTGGTCGATTGCATCGTCAGGCTTATACCCGGCGTAGTCGGAGATAAGGGTTCGCTGGAATTCGAGTCCTTTACGTCGGGCCTGCTGGAATACCCTCAATATACAAGGCCCGCCGTATTTCGGGGCCTCAAGGTGCCGGAGGTCTTATTATCCGGCGACCATAAAAGGATAGAGACATGGAGAAAAGCGATGGCGCTTAAGAGGACGAGAAGGAGACGTCCGGACCTGTTTAGAAGGAATAATGATAAGGAGAGATGAAGATGACAAAGTGTTCGCTTGTCGAGAAAGAGTATATGAAGAAGGAAGCCCCGAAGTTTAATGTAGGCGATACCGTCAAGGTATTAGTCAGGATAACCGAAGATGACAACAAGACCCGCCTGCAGGCGTTCGAGGGAGTCGTGATCAGGAAAAGGGGCAGCGGCATCTCGGAGTCTTTTACCGTGCGCCGCATCTCTTACGGTGAGGGCGTGGAAAGGACTTTTCCTCTTCATTCGCCTTCTGTTGACAAGGTAGAGGTAATCAAGTCCGGCAAGGTAAAGAGAGCCAAGTTGTATTATATGCGCAAAAAAGTCGGCAAGAAGGTTGATGCTCTATTATGAGCGTAAATTAAAGAGACAGGGTAAGAGGCGCATCGCGGGATTAGACGAAGCCGGTCGCGGCCCGCTGGCAGGGCCGGTCGTCGCCTCAGCGGTCATATTAAAGGATTTCAGATTCAGGAACAGGATCGCCGATTCAAAGGCCCTGAGCCGGAGGGCGCGCGAAAGGGCCTACGAAGAGATACTTCAGAAGGCATACGTCGGGGTCGGCGTCGTCGGCGAGAAAGAGATAGACAGGATAAATATCCTGCAGGCGACCCTGCGCGCGATGGAACTGGCGGTGCGCGATCTGAACGTGAGCCCCGATTACCTCCTGATCGACGGCATATCCTACCCCGCCATTCCCCACCCGAAACTCGCGATAATAGATGGCGAATCCCATTCATTATCCATAGCCTGCGCCTCGATCATCGCAAAAGTGACCAGAGACCTGATAATGTCTTATTACGACGTGCTTTACCCCAAGTACGGTTTCGCGCGGCACAAGGGCTATGGGACCAGGGGCCATTTTAACGCGATAAAGAGACACGGGCCCAGCCCGATACACAGGCTTACTTTTTCCCTAATAAGATGAATATATTATTAGTCAGGCACGGCGAGTCGGTCTGGAATAAAGAACAGAGGATACAGGGAAGGAAAGACCCCGGCTTAAGCGAAAAAGGCCGG
>JAGUXU010000034.1 GCA_020061685.1 Candidatus Omnitrophota bacterium | reverse complement strand
AGCAGAAAGGCGTCGTGTCCGTAGGTTGACTTTATCTCGCAATAAGTCGCGTCGGCGCGCCTCGTCTTTAACTGGCGCACGATCTCCTGCGCCTGATAAGACGGATACAGCCAATCCGACTTAAAGGCGATGACCAGAAACCGGGTATCTACCGTCTTGCCCGACGGGATGAGCTTACCGTCCGAGAGGTCAAAATAATCCAGCGCTTTCGTGATATAGAGGTAAGAATTCGCGTCAAATCGCTTCACGAAGTTATCCCCCCGGTATCTGAGATACCCCTCTACCTCAAAATCGGTCGTGAACCTGAAACTGTAGTTCTTCTCCTTGAGCCGCCTTGAGAATTTCTCTTCCATCGACTGGTCGCTCATATATGTTATATGGCCGATCATCCGCGCCACGGCAAGCCCCTTCTCAGGCTGGGTATGGCCGTAATAATTCCCTTCGCGCCAGTCAGGATCCGCCATGACCGCCTGCCTGCCGACCTCATCAAAAGCGATCTGCTGCGGCGAATGTTTCAATGCCGTGGCTATAGGGATGGCGCTGCGCACCCTTTGCGGGTAAGAGGCGACCCATTGAAGGGTCTGCATCCCTCCCAGCGAACCGCCGACCACGCATAATAACTTGTCAATGCCAAGATGGTCTATAAGATACCTTTGGGCGTTGACCATATCCGATACCGTGATTATCGGGAAATCCAGCGCGTAAGGCTTACCCGTCTTCGGATCTATCGAAGAAGGGCCTGTGCTGCCCTTGCAACCGCCGATGACGTTTGGACAGATGACGAAATATTTCGTAGTATCAAATGCCTTGCCCGGCCCTATCATGGTGTCCCACCAGCCCGGTGCCTTATCCTCTTCGTGAAACCCCGCGGCGTGGGCGTCTCCGGAGAGAGCATGCTCGATCAAAATGGCGTTACTCCTGTCTTTGTTAAGCTGGCCGTAGGTCTCATAAGCCAGAGTGATGGGCCCAAGCTTAAGCCCGGACTCCAGGAGTAATTCGTCCGGAGGCTCGGCGAAGGTGAAATATTCTGTCTTTATTGTTCCAATACTTTTATCTGGTGTCATCTTTTACCTCTTTAATGCCTGCTCTATATCCGCTATGATATCGTCTATGTGCTCAATGCCGATAGATAATCTTATGAAATCAGGGGTCACGCCGGTCGCCAACTGCTCCTCCGCGGATAGCTGCTGATGTGTGGTCGTAGCCGGATGGATGGCGAGTGTCTTGGCGTCTCCGACATTGGCCAGATGCGATATGAGCTGAAGTGAGTCGATGAATCTCTTCCCCGCCTCAAGCCCGCCTTTTATGCCGAAGCCTATTATGGCGCCTGCCCCCTTCGGCAGGTATTTCCTGACCCTTTCCTTCTCGGGGCTGGAATTCAGGCCCGGGTAATTTACCCATGCCACTTTGAAGTGTTTCTCCAGATATTTAGCCACGGCAAGGGCGTTCTCGGAATGTCTCGGCATCCTTAAATGTATAGTCTCCAAGCCCTGAAGGAAGAGAAAACTATTGAAGGGGGAAATTGCGGGACCCAGGTCCCTTAAGAGCGTAACGCGCGCCTTTATGATATAGGCGATGTTGCCAAGGGGCTTTAAGGCCTCAACGAAGTTTATCCCGTGATAACTCGGGTCGGGTCCGGATATCAGGGGAAATTTGCCGCATGTCCAGTCGAACTTGCCCGAATCTACGATGACCCCACCTATAGATGTCCCGTGTCCGCCGATGAACTTTGTGGCGGAATAGACTACTATGTCCACTCCGAAATCAATAGGACGCAAAAGATACGGCGATACGGTGTTATCCAGGACAAATGGTATGCAGTTCTTATGGGCCACTCTGGATATTCCTTCCAGATCGGCAACATCAAGTTTCGGATTGCCTATGGACTCGGCATAGACGGCCTTTGTCTTTGAGGTTATCGCTTTTTCAAAGGCAGCCAGATCGTTGGACTTGACGAACTTGACGGTAATCCCCAATTTCGCGAAGGTATAATGGAGCAGGTTATACGTCCCGCCGTAGAGGTTATCTGCCGAGACTATCTCATCTCCTGCCTGTGCGATATTAAGAAGCGCTAAGGTGATAGCCGACTGTCCGCTTGCAACGGCAAGTGCCCCTACGCCTCCGTCTAAGGCAGCTACTCTTTTTTCAAAGACATCGGTTGTGGGGTTCATCAGCCGGGTGTAGATATTGCCGAACTCCTTTAGACCAAAAAGGTTAGCGGCGTGTTCGGTGCTTTTGAACTGATACGAGGTAGTCTGGTATATGGGCACTGCCCTTGAACCTGTAGTGGGGTCAGGCTCCTGCCCGCCGTGAAGCGCCAGTGTCTCAACCTTTAATTTCGAGTCTATCTTGCTCATCTACAATCCCTCCTAAAAATAAAAATCCCGCGCTAAAAAGCACGGGTTCCGATAAATCTCCTCATGGCTTTTTAGCACATTTGTTTAGCGGAGCAATACACCTTCAAATCGCCGCTTTACTTTATGTAGAGGTTATTATACCATCGATCCGCTTGTTGTCAAGTTAAAAATTTCAGGCCTTCTGGCTCTTCAGCGCTTCCGCCAGTTCCTCTTCCTTGATAAAGCCGAGTTCCTTAAGTATCTCCCCCAAGACTATGCCCCTCCTCCAATGGATGTTCAGTGCCTCATCAAGATGTTCCGGAGAGATAAAACTTTTCTCGAGCAGGATCTGTCCGAGCGGCCTGTAAGTATCGGCCGTGAGGTCGCTTCTTTTGTAGATCTGAGGCCCCAAAAATTCGCCTGTCTTGCAATTCCTCCTGTCCTCCATGAATTTGCTGCCCGTGATATCCTTGAGGAACTGCTTTATCTCTGCGAGCTTTTCGTTTATCTGGACCGTGCTGCTGGCCTCTAAAGAGATGTCCCTGTT
>JAGUXU010000064.1 GCA_020061685.1 Candidatus Omnitrophota bacterium | reverse complement strand
TTAATATGTAAGACTTCTTTCGCCCTCGCGGCTATCTCCGCGTCGTGAGTGACTATTATCAACGTTGTCTTGCGCCGCGCGTTTAAATCCCACAGGAGCCCGATGATGTTCTTGCCCGTCTCGGAATCCAGGTTGCCCGTCGGCTCATCGCATAAGAGGACCTCCGGTTCGTTTATCAGGGCGCGCGCTATCGCCACGCGCTGTTGTTCCCCGCCGGATAACTCGCCGGGGCGATGATTCAGGCGTTCCCCGAGGCCGACGACGTCAAGGACATCTATTCCTTTTTTTTGCGCGTCTTTGCCGTTGTCCCCCCTTATCCACAGCGGTAATATGACGTTCTCAAGGGCGCTAAACTCGGGCAATAAATGATAAAATTGGAATACGAAGCCGACTTTCTTATTACGCAATCTTGCCCTTTCCCTGTCTGAGAGAGAGTATATATTTATACCGTCTATGAAGACCCCGCCGGTGCTCGGGACATCCAGTCCCCCTAAAAGATGCAATAGGGTCGATTTGCCCGCGCCCGACGGGCCCAATATCGCGGTTATCTGCGCCCTTTCCGCTTTCAGGTCCACCCCTTTGAGCACCTCAAGCCGCTTTGCGCCGTTTATATAACTCTTAGATAATCCTCTCGCCTCTATCATCCTATTCGTACCTCAATGCGTCGACGGGATTCAGGCGCGATGCCTGCCAGGCCGGATATACGCATGATAACAGGCTTATAAAAAGTGCCGCCGCGACTATCACCAGCGTGTCGCCTAACTGCACGTCAACGGGAAACCTGTCGATATAATATATATCCCGCGGCAATTGTATGAACTGGTATTTCTCCAGCAGATACGACAGCCCCAGTCCGCCTGCCACGCCGAGGAATGTCCCGACAGCGCCGACCAAAAATCCCTCCAGCGTGAATATCGCCATAATAGAGCGGTTCGTCGCGCCTATCGATTTGAGTATGCCTATATCCTTGGTCTTCTCTATGACAACCATTATGAGCGTGCTTACGATATTAAAGCATGCGACGACCACTATCAAAGCAAGTATTATGAACATCGCAAGTTTTTCCAGTTTAAGCGCGGAGAATAGGTTCCTGTTTAAGTCCATCCACGTCTTTACCCAGAACGGAAAACCCAGCCGCTTCTGGATCGCGGTCCTTACTTCGCGCGCCAGATACACATCGTCTATCTTTACCTCTATCCCCCCTGCCATCCCTTCGGCGTCGAATAGCCCCTGCGCCTGCTTTAGATCGACGAACGCCAGATTCAGGTCATAATCATACATGCCGGTATTGAATATGCCGACGACCTTAAGGTCCTTTACGGTGATACCCATCGCCGAAGACAACGAGACCGGGTCGCCTAATTTTAAGTTGAACCTCCCCGCCATCTCCGACCCTATTATTATTCCGCCGTCCTTTAGATCCCCGATAGAGCCTTTCTTGAGGTACTCGCCGAGCCGCGTGACCCTGGCTTCCTCTTCGGGGACGACACCCTTTACTATCAGGCCGTGTATCTCGTCGCCGGTCTTTACGAACGCCTGCCCGTCTAAGAACGGCGAGGCGGTGACTACGTGCGGTATCGTCTTTATATCCTTTATGATCTCCTGCGCGTCTACGATGCCGCCGTCCCTTTCTATGACCAGATGCGAATTGGTCCCGACTATCTTATCGCGCAGGTCGTTATCGAATCCGGTCATCACGCCGATGACGACTATAAGCGCGCATACCCCCACGGCTACGCCGAATACGGAGATAAGGCTTATTATCGAGATAAATTTCTCTCTTCTCTTCGCGAGAAGATATCTTAAACTTACTGTCAGTTCATAACGCATTTATTGCTCGGGCTTAAGCTGCGGGAAGAGTATGACGTCCTTGATGGAATCGCAATTCGCGAACAGCATCACGAGCCTGTCTATGCCGATCCCAAGACCGCCGGCAGGCGGCATCCCGTATTCCAGCGCGCGGACAAAATCGTCGTCTATCGCCTTCGCGGCGCTGTCGGCCCCGGCCTGTTCCTCGAATCTCGCCTTCTGCTCAAGTGGGTCGTTTAACTCCGAATAGGCATTAGCCAGTTCCTGCCCGCCGATAAACAACTCAAATCTCTCCGCGAGGTCCGGAGCGCCCGGTTTCCTCTTGGATAAGGGACAGAGCCGCGACGGATAATCCGTTATGAACGTCGGCTTTGTCAATTTCGGCTCGACCGTCTTCTCGAATATCTTGTTGGCGATCTCCTCGTCAAGCCTCGCGTCTTTTATATCGAGGCCCATATCCTTCGCGACCTTCTTTAGATCCTTTCCGGCCCTGTAATCTATGCCTGAATATTTTATGATCGCCTCGCGGAAAGGCATCCTTTCCCACGGCGGCGACAGGTCTATCTGCGCATCCGCGCGCGCTATCACGTATTTGCCGAAGAGCCTCTGCGCCAGGTCCGAGATCAGGTCCTGCGTCAGGTCCATCATATCCTCGTAGTTCGCGTAGGCGGCGTATATCTCCATCATCGTAAATTCCGGGTTATGCCGCGGCGAGAGCCCCTCGTTCCTGAAGTTCCTGTTTATCTCATAGACCTTCTCAAAGCCGCCGACCAGGAGCCGCTTTAAATAAAGTTCCGGCGCTATGCGTAAATACAGGTCGATCCCCAGCGCCTCGTGGTGTGTCTTAAAGGGTTTCGCGGTCGCCCCGCCGGCCAAAGGCTGCATCATCGGCGTCTCGACCTCCAGGAAGCCCTTCTCGTCGAGAAAAGCCCTTATGCGCGAGATCATGCGGCTGCGCAGCTCGAAGACATCCTTGACCTCCTTGTTCACTATGAGGTCGACATACCTCTGGCGGTATCTTGTCTCTATGTCCTTAAGGCCGTGCCACTTCTCGGGAAGCGGCCTTATCGCCTTAGAGAGTATCAAAAGCTCTGAGATATGGACCGTCGGCTCGCCGGTCCTCGTCTTAAAGGTCTTCCCCTTCAGGCCGATTATGTCGCCTATGTCCAGGTTCTCAAAGACGGCGGCGCCGTCTTCTTTCAGCTCGGCGCTCTTTACGTAATTCTGTATCTTTCCGGTCGGGTCTTTTACGTCGATGAAACAGGATTTTCCGTGAGAGCGTATCGCCATTATGCGGCCGGCGAGGGAGACCTCTTTGCCCTCCTCAAAATTTTGGACTAAGTCCCCTATATTGACGGACTTCTCAAATTTTCCGCCGTAAGGCTCTATGCCTCTTGATTTCAGGCTCTCGAGCTTCTTTATTCTTTGTTTTATCAGGTCGTTGATTTCTTCCAATTTTTCCGCCTTAATTTGATATAATTATAAATAAAATAAAGGGTTAAGTCAAACAAAAAAACCCAGATACAGGCCCACGCGAACAGGTCGCCGTGTTTAAAATAAAAGGTCTCTTTTTTCAGGGGCACTACCTTGCCCGTGGCAAAGCCCGGCACAAAGATCTTCTCGCCTTTCGCGTCCTTGACGCTTCCGGTTATCCTGCCCTTTTGGTCTATAAAACAGGAGTAACCGGTATTGGCGCATCTTACCACATTTATCCTGTTCTCCACCGCGCGGAAGACCGATGACTGCGCGTGCTGATAGGGCGCTCCCGTCTTCATGAACCACGCGTCGTTGGTTATGACGACCATGAAATCGGCGCCGTTGGCGACAGACCCGGCTACCAGTTCCGGAAATATGTCCTCGAAGCATATCAATACGCCGAATCTCACCTTCTTCCCCTTGCCGAGCTCGAGCGGGACCTCGAATATAGTATAATCCCCGCCCGGAGAGTAATCCTCGCCCATATCGTAGCGCGTCTTCACGAAAGAGAACATATTGTCGCCGAACGGCACGTATTCTCCGAAAGGCACAAGATGCATCTTGTCATAGCGCTTTACGACCGTGCCCTCGTTGGAAAAAAGGACCGCGCTGTTAAAATATGGGCCCCTGTCCGGTGTGGCCTCCGACGGCGTCCCTACCAGGAGATACGCGTTTACTTCTTTCGCCAGGCCCGAGACGGTATCGAATATCTTCTGATCCGTCTCAAGGAACCCCGGCACAGAGGTCTCGGGCCATATTATCAGGTTCGGCTTGTCTTTCGCCGCTTCCCTGGTAAGCGATACGTATTGTTTCAGGATATCATCCGCGTATTTCTCGTCCCACTTCTGCACCTGCGGGATATTGCCCTGAACTACCGAGACGGTAATGATATCGCCCCTGAATTTCTCGTCCATCCTGAAATAACCGTAGATGGACACAGTTACCAGCATTATCACCAGCAGGGCCAGATATCTGGGTTCCGGGACCAGGCCCTTTATCTTCTTTTTTATCTTCGAAGCAAGCAGCGCGTTTGTAAATACTACCAGGAAAGATATGCCGTAGGCGCCGGTCATATCCGCCATCTGTAGGATGGGAATGTTCTCCCATTGGGTATGCCCCAAAAGCGCCCATCCGAAGCCTGTCAATAGATGGCTTCGTATATACTCAAGGCCCACCCACAGCGTGCTTACCAGAAACGCGTATCTTATCCGCGGGCGCGGAAACTGCATCAACAGGATATCCGCTCCGAGGGCGAAGAGGCCGAAGTATAAGGCCAGATAAAGCGCCAGGACGATCTCGCCTATTATGGCGACATAAGATACCCAATATAGCGCCGAGGCGAAGAACAGGACGCCGGTTATATACCCGGTGAAGAACGCCTCCAGCGGCTTCTCTCCCCTTACCGCTATCAGAAGCGGTATCAGCGCGAACCACGCCAGAAAATTAAGGTTGAATATCGGATAAGAGAGCGTCAGTAAGACCGCCGAAAACAAAGGAAGCCATATCAAGCGCCGCAGCATTTTTTATATTTCTTTCCGCTCCCGCACGGACAGGGGTCGTTGCGCCCGACTTTAGGCGCTTCCCTGTGGATGGGAGCTTGTTTTACGTCCGCAGGCGCATTGGCCGCATCCATCGGGTGCGGCCTCGTCGCCTCCGGGCCGCGGGATGCCAACGGCTGCATCTCCTGATGGATGAACTGCTGCGGAACGGCATCGAAGACCCCTCTTAACTTCTCTTCTCTGACGACCTGCACCCTGAATATGAACTCCAGCGCGTCTTCCTGTATCCTGTTAAACATGTCCTCGAACATGGCATAACCCTCGTTCTTATATTCGACAAGGGGGTCTACCTGTCCGTATGCCCTCAGTCCTATCCCTTCCTTGAGGATGTCCATGGCGTAAAGATGGTCTTTCCATTTGGAATCTATCATATCCAGCAGGATCGTCTTCTCGATGTGCCGCATCGCCTCGGTCCCGAAGGACTGCTCTCTCTTCTCGTAAGACGCGGTCGCGATCTCAAGTATCTTTTCCCTTATCTCCTGCCTTCCGGCTTTAAATAATTCCGGCGGCGGCGCGATGGCGAACTTCGCGTGTAACCACTCCAAAAAACCGTTCATATCCCATTCGTCGATACGCGCCTTCTCATTGAGATGTATGTCCATCGCGACATCCAGCGCGCCTTCTATCATCCCGAATATATAATCCTTTAATTCTTTCCCTTCAAGGACAGCCCTTCTCTCGGAATAGATGACCTCCCTCTGTTTGTTCATGACGTTATCATATTCGAGCAATTGCTTCCTTATCTCAAAGTTGTGCGCCTCGACGCGTTTCTGCGCCGTCTCGATGGACCGCGAGACGAGCGGATGCTCTATGGACTGGCCTTCTTCCATCCCGAGCTTATCCATTATGAACTTGATCCTGTCCGAGCCGAATATCCGCATCAGGTCGTCCTCCAGGGCGAGATAAAATCTCGACGAGCCCGGATCGCCCTGGCGTCCGGAACGGCCGCGCAGCTGGTTATC
>JAGUXU010000143.1 GCA_020061685.1 Candidatus Omnitrophota bacterium | reverse complement strand
TTAATGAGAGGGGTCGGGAATATACAGATCATATGCGAGGATTTTTTGGAACTGGATCTGGCGCGTACCCTCTCGGAATGCCCGCCCAAGATAAAGGCGGTAGGAAACCTTCCGTATTATATAACCACGCCGATAATAGAGAGACTGATAACGAACAGGGACGGCTTCAGCTCCATATTTGTCACGGTCCAGAAGGAAGTGGGCGAAAGGATATGCGCCAAGCCCGGCGGTAAGGATTACGGGTCGTTTTCGTGCTTCGTGCAGTTTCACGCGAAGCCGGCTGTTTTGTTGGAGATAGGCAAGCGCGCCTTCTATCCCCAGCCCGCCGTGGATTCCGTATTCATGGAGTTATCCGTCCTGCAGAAACCGCCTGTCGATGTGGATGATACCGAGAGATTTTTCGCGATCGTAAGGGCCGCTTTCGGTAAGAGAAGAAAGATGCTGCTTAATTCGCTGGTTTACTGCGGATCCCTGAGCTTGGATAAGAGCGGCGTGGCCGCTTTACTCGAGCGCGCCGGCATAAAGCCCACAGCGAGAGCGGAAGAGCTTTCGCTGGATGACTTCGCCAAGATCTCCAATGCTGTTTAAATTATCATTTGCTCCGGCGCGCAAATCCAAGCCTGTGCAAATATAAACTTACAAATCGAAATTTATGATAAGTTATCTGAGCGTTGACATCATGCGTAACTTATGATAATTTAGAAGGTTAAGATGACCGAGAAGATAGATGTAAGATATGTCGCCCGCCTCGCGAGGATAAAGCTAAGCGAAGAAGAAGCAGGGCTCTTTACGCGCCAGTTAGGCGACATCCTGGCCTATGTGAATAAGTTGAATGCCGAACTTGATAAGCGCAGCAAGATGCAAAAGGAGACTCCGCCTATGAGGTATGTCCACGCGGCCGAAAATCCGCATAGGCAGGATGAAGTAAGAAAGTCTATCTCAAGCGAGTCGGCGCTTAAGAATGCCCCGCAGAAGAAAGGTGATTTCTTCAAGGTACCGAAGATAATAGAAGATTGACCGGACTTATGGATAATTTGTATTCGTTAACAGCTCACCAGTTATTAGACCGGCTAAAGGCGAAGAGCGTCTCGTCCGAAGAGATAGTGGACTCTGTCTGCAAGAGGGCCGGGGCGGTAGACGGGAAAATAAAGGCGTATCTCGTCCTCGAGAGAGAAAGCGCGATAAGACAGGCAAAAGTACCGGCTTCCGGCAGATTAAAAGGGATACCCGTCGCCATAAAGGACAACATCTGCGTCGAAGACGAATTGACGACATGCGCTTCGAAGATATTGAAAGGCTTCAGGCCTCCTTATAACGCGACGGTGATCGAGAGATTAAAGTCTGAGGGCGCGATAATCCTGGGCAGGACAAATATGGACGAGTTCGCCTTCGGCTCTTCCTGCGAGAATTCCTCATATTTTCCGACACTGAATCCCTGGGATACGGGAAGGATACCCGGCGGTTCCAGCGGCGGTTCGGCAGCTGCGGTCGCCGCGGATGAAGCGATAATGGCGCTCGGTTCGGATACCGGCGGCTCGATAAGGCAGCCGGCCGCTTTATGCGGTGTCGTCGGAATGAAACCCACCTATGGCACGGTCTCAAGGTACGGCCTGATCGCGTTCGCCTCAAGCTTAGACCAGATCGGGCCCATAACGAAAGATGTCTACGACGCCGCTTTGCTTTTAGGCGTGATACAGGGTTTAGACAAGGAGAACGATTCTACATCCGTGCGCCCTAAGACAACGGATTATCTGGCCTCTTTAGATAAGGGCGTAAAGGGATTAAGGATAGGTATACCGAAGGAATACTTCATTCCGGGGATAGACAAAGAGGTCGAAGGCGCCGTTAAAGACGCGATCGCCTTGTTCAAAGGGCTGGGGGCGCAGATCGTGGATATCTCGCTGCCCCATACGGAATACGCCGTGCCGGTCTATTACATCATAGCGACAGCCGAAGCCTCATCGAACCTGGCGAGGTTTGACGGCGTCCAATACGGTTATAGATGCGGCGAGCCGAAAGACATCCTGGATATGTATGAGAGGACGCGGGGGGAGGGCTTCGGAGCCGAGGCGAAGAGAAGGATAATACTCGGTACGTACGTCCTGTCAAGCGGCTATTATGAGGCGTATTTTCTGAAGGCGCAGAGAATAAGATTCCTGATAAGGGATGATTTTCAGCGGGCCTTCACAGACCATTGCGACTTGATACTGACTCCCACATCGCCGACCCCGGCTTTTAAGATAGGCGAGAAACGCGATGATCCCCTATCGATGTACCTGTCGGATATCTTCACGATATCCGTGAACCTGGCGGGTGTACCGGCTATTTCCGTACCATGCGGCTTTACAAAGAACGATCTGCCCATCGGCATGCAGCTTATAAGCAGCCATTTCGGCGAAGAGACTTTGCTCGGGGCGGCTTACGCATACGAGAGCAATACCGATTGGCACAAGAGGAAACCCAAGCTCTGATGTCATACGAACCGGTCATAGGATTGGAAGTCCATGTGCAGTTGAAGACGAAGTCAAAGGTCTTTTGCGGATGCACTACGGAATTCGGGGGCGCGCCTAACACGCACACTTGTCCGGTCTGCCTGGGATTTCCCGGCACGCTTCCGGTCCTGAACGAGCAGGCATTGTGGAGCGCCCTTAAGGTCGCATACGCGGTCGGCTGCAATATCTCGGAATCGATCCAATTCCACAGGAAAAACTATTTTTATCCCGATCTGCCGAAGGACTATCAGATATCGCAGTACGATGAGCCGCTTTCACACGACGGCCATTTAGAGATCAAGATCGATGAGACTGTCAAGAAGATAGGCATAAAACGCGTTCATCTTGAGGAAGACACGGGCAAACTTATTCACGAGGAAGGCGAGAATTCAAGCCTCGTAGATTTTAACAGGTCAGGTATCCCGTTGCTTGAAGTGGTAAGCGAGCCCCATATAAATTCACCCGAGGAGGCCTACCGTTATCTGACCATCCTTAAAGCCATTTTACAATATCTCGGCGTCTCGGATTGCGACATGGAGAAGGGAAGCCTTCGCTGTGACGCCAACATCTCGGTCAGGAAAAAAGGCGAAAGCGGGTTAGGCACGAAGACCGAGATAAAGAATATGAACTCTTTTAAAGGGGTCAAGGCGGCGCTGCAATATGAATTTGAACGTCAGGTAAAGGCGATCAATGAGGGCGAAAGGATAATACAGGAGACGCGACTCTGGGACCCCGATAAAGGCGTAACCAGGCCGATGCGCTCAAAGGAAGAAGCGCACGATTACAGGTATTTCCCGGAACCCGACCTTGTAAGGTTTACTTTGGATAAGCGGTGGGAGGAAGAGGCCCAAAAGTCGCTTCCGGAACTGCCTCAGAAAAGAAAGATAAGGTTTAT